>JBEKZR010000088.1:0-10680 GCA_049509715.1 Occallatibacter sp.
CCCGCCACTCGGGATTTTGTGCTTGACAAAGCTTTCGTCCTTATCGAGGGCAACCCTCCACGCGAAAATTGGGCAAAGGATAGGGATGATTTCGGCGGGGATTCTGGGGCAGATAAAGTACACAAATACTCGCGCCGATTTCCTGACGGCTCGAAGAATAACCGCTCCCCTTGATTGATCTTCCGACTTCTGTGCTGAAATCATATTTTACCCAGAACGTACGATCCTTAGGCGCGCAAATGGTTACTACTCCAACGGAAGGCATTCCTTCGCTCGCCAATCTTCGCTCCCGACTCAGGATCACCATAACTACACTACCCATTATCGCAAAAAATATCATGAACACAATCGATTCCAAATTCAAAAGCACGGACCACTCCCAGGCATCCGGGTGATTGATCGCGGGATTAGCTGGGAGAAACCGTACAAGAATATGATCTGACTCCCGGAGACTTCCAACTAAGTTCTGCGGCATTTGTGCCCACCCAGAAAAAGCCGTCCCGTTGACGGTAAAAGTGTAACTGACGGATGGCACTGATATGCGGCTGCCGGACCTTTGCCTCGTGATCTCGCCAACAACTTCGCGACCTTCGCGCTGCAATACGGCTCGTTGCTTTATTTGTTTGATAGCATCTGCGCAGAACCAAAGACTAGAGACAGCGACAAGTGCAAGAAGTGACACTGCAATTATCCCAAACTTGACACCATCCCCAAACAAACGTACCTTTCTTGGCGTTGGTCCTATGAGTTCGCCGGGAGTGACCGGTATTGTGCGACAAGTAACGTCTGGATTCATCTCAATCGTCTCCCACGGTCTCAGCAATCCCAGTCAAAGCGCAGCCGATCAATCCCCCAGTTAAATCAATTTCGAATTTGTCTAAAATTATATTCCGTGGGGTGCTTAGAGTAAACGTTCTCGTCACTTTCTCGCTTGCCGGCGCGGGAGCATCGCAGGTTTCGTCTACAATGACCGAATCGAAATGAACCGCTCGCATTTGCGAGCTGAAGGTGAGTAAGATGCCGAGCCTCAACCGGACAAAGCCGTCCTCAGTTTTGCGCGGCAGCATGTGGGGAGTTCTCACGCTGCTGTGTGCTTTTTCAACCCCATCAGTGGGGCAAGTCCGGCTGCTGCCGGCGCCCCGTGAAGCCCATTTTACCGGGGAGACAGTCCTGCCGGAGACGGTGGCGGTCAGCGTACCCGGCCACGACGCCGAAGACGCATTTGCGGCGCGCGATCTGAAAGAAGCGATGAAGGCGGCGGGGTTGAGCGGCGCACGCGATGAGAAAGCCGGCTACCGCGTGCTGCTGCTGCGCGCCGGCTCGGCGGATGCCAAGGCACAGCTAGCCAGGCTCGGCCTGCGATTCGACGCGGCGATGGAGGCCGAGGGCTATGTGCTCGCGGTCGAACCGCATCAGGCCTTTGTCGTTGCCGCCTCCGGCTCCGGCGTCTTTTATGGGGTGCAAACGCTCAAGCAGTTGCTTCCCCTTCCCGGCGGCAAGCGTGTGCTGCCCACGGGCACGGTGCGCGACTGGCCGGCGATGAAGTATCGCGGCATCGACGACGACCTCTCCCGCGGTCCCTTCCCCACGCTGGAGTTCCAGAAGCATCAGATTCGGGTCTTCGCCTCCTACAAGATCAATATCTATTCGCCTTACATCGAGCACACGCTGCTCTATGCCGATCATCCGCTGGCTGCTCCTCCGGGCGGCGCGCTGACGCCGGCCGATGTGGCGGAACTGGTGGCGTACACCCGTCTGTATCACGTCACCATCGTGCCCGAGCAGGAAGCCTTCGGGCATCTTCACCAGGTGCTGAAGTACGACCTGTACAAGGACGCGGCCGAGACGCCGCATGGCTATGTACTGGCTCCCGGTCAATCGCAGACTCTCCCGCTGATCCACGACTGGTTTACTCAGATTGCCCAGGAGTTCCCGTCGCCCTTCCTGCACATCGGGGCCGATGAGACCTTGGATCTGGGCGTGGGGCGAACTCATTCGCAGGTGCAGGCGCGGGGCTATGGGCCGGTCTACGTCGATTTTCTGAAGCAGATACACGACGATCTGGCGCCGTTGCATCGCCGCCTGCTCTTTTGGGGAGATATTGGCGCGGACGATCCGGAGGCCGTGGCCGGGCTGCCCAAAGATATGATCGCCGTGCCCTGGAACTATGGTGACGCTACGGACTTCGGCAAGCTGATCGAGCCCTTTGCCAAGGCCGGGATCGAGACCTGGGTGGCTCCCGGCGACGCCAACTGGAATCAGGTCTATCCCGTGGCCAGGACGGCCTTCGCAAACATTCAGGGCTTCATTCGCGACGGGCAGCGGCTGGGCTCCACGGGCGCTCTGATTACGGTCTGGAACGACGACGGCGAGGGTCTCTTCAACATGGACTGGTACGGCGTGCTCTTTGGCGCGGTGGCGGCATGGCAGCCGGGAGAGAGTTCGATCTCCGCCTATCAGGACTCCTATGGCCGGACCTTCCATGGCGATGCCGGCGGCAAGGTGGACCAGGCTGAGAAGGAATTGATGGCCGCGCATGAGGCTTTGGAACAGGCGCATGCCGGATTGACCAGCGACGAACTGTTCTGGTTGGACCCCTGGAGCGCTGAGGGACAGGAGGCTTCGGCGAAGGTTTTGCCGCTGGCGGTGGATTTGCGCACCCACGCCGAGCGCGCCATTGTGCTCCTTGCGGAAGCGCGCGCGGCGAATCGGCATTTGAAGGAAGCGGACGCGCTGGCGGCGATGGATATGGGAGCGCGGCGCCTGGACCTGATCGGCTTGAACTTTGAACTGGGCCAGGAGATCGCCGGCGCTTATGCGCTGGCTCTGGCACAACAGCGCGACATGGCGCGCCGCGCCGAAACGCGAAACATTCTGGATGAGATCAGCAGCATGTTTGGCCGTTGCCAGGACCTGCGCGATGCCTACTCCGCCGTAAAGGACGAGTACAGCCAGGTCTGGCTGAGCGAAAACCGCCCCTATTGGCTGAACAATGTGACCGTCCGCTACGACCTCGCCATTGAGAAGTGGCAGCAGCGCGGCGACCTCTTCCGGGAGGTGATTCGCGGCTGGGATAGCGGCAGGGATCTGCCGCCGGCTGCCGCGCTCGGGCTCCCGGCGGCGGCCACTGAGCAGGGCAGCGCGCACTGACGCCCGCCCCCGGCGGCAAGGGAGATCCCGTGCGCTGCAAGAGAATGCGGGCGCGGATCAAAAGCGCGAATGGACGTTTCGTCTCTGTAAATTGTCGAACGGATGGTGGACCTGGTCGGGATCGAACCGACGACCTCTTCCATGCCATGGAAGCGCGCTCCCAAACTGCGCCACAGGCCCACGTGTGGAGGGGTGCAACTCTCTTATTGTCTCTGCTGGGACGGGATTCGTCAAACTGGCCGCAGGAAGGTCGATCAGGTGGCGGAGACTCTCGTTTTGAAGCGGGAAGCCAGTGAATTGGGTCTAACCTTGGGGAGGTCAAGCCATGCAGGCTGCTGTTGTGAATGTCCTGGGCCAGGCGCCCACGTATCAATCATTTCCCAATCCCGTTGCCGGTGAAGGCGAAGTGCTCATCCACGTGCGCGCGGCGGGCCTACACCCGATCGTGAAGGCTCTCGCCAGCGGATCGCATTACTCCAGCACCGGAGAAGTTCCCGCCATTGTGGGCGTAGACGGGGTGGGAACGCTCGAGGATGGAAGTAGGGTTTATTTCGGCGGTGTCCGCAAGCCGTGGGGAACCATGGCCGAGCTTGCAGTGGCGTCCCGTTCGATGTGCATCCCGTTGCCGGACGGAATCGGCGATGCTCAGGCGGCGGCGATCGCCAACCCCGGAATGTCGGCGTGGGTCTCGCTGAAGCACCGTGCCGGGCTGTCGGCTGGGGAAACGGTGCTGATCCTGGGAGCGACGGGAGTAGCTGGACAGCTCGCCGTCCAGGTGGCGCGGCATCTGGGCGCCAGACGGGTGATTGGGGTGGGGCGGAACGTGGCGGCCATCGCGGCAGACGATGTGGATGCGGTCATCGCGCTCGGGCAGCCGGAAGATGCAGTTCGCGATGCCTTCGCGGTTGAGGCTGGCGCCGGGATCGACGTGGTGATCGATTACCTGTGGGGACGGCCCACGGAGCTGCTGCTGGAGGCGCTGGCCAGGGGTTTCCGCGTCAGTTCGACGCGGGCGACGCGGCTTGTGGAGGTGGGCGAGAGCGCGGGCAAGACGATCAGCCTGCCCGGAGCGACCCTGCGCAGTGTCGATCTGACCCTGATGGGGAGCGGATTCGGCTCTGCGGCGCTCGACCGGATTCTCGCCGCGATCCCAACGCTGTTTGCCCTGGCTGCGGCTGGCAGCCTCAAGATCGCTGTGGAGCCGGTTCCTCTGGAGGACGTGGAGGCGGCGTGGAGCCGAGTCGAAAAGGGGCGCAGGATCGTTTTTACGATATAGAAACCGGAACTTTGGTGACGGAAACGCACAAAGATCCGTGACCGGGAACACTTCCTGGAAATCCGGTGTCTAAGACAATAGAGGGCGCGGTACATCCGGTTTTTTACCAATGTTCCGTTTCCCGCGCGCTCCACTGCAGCATCGGAGCCCGGCGGCGGCATTTGGGGCCGCTGGGCGGAGGGGCCGCAACCAGAAACCGGGCGATGGGTCCGGTGCAAATTTGGCGGATGCCAAGTGTGCCTGTGTTGCGGTATACGTGGGAGGACACTGTGATGCAGGCGGACCTCACCATGGGCAATCTTGCCAGCGCGCTGACGCTCCAATCCGAGGAAGCGGCTCTCATCGCGGAACTTCGAGCCGGCTCGGAGGAAGCCTTTGCCTGGCTGATCGCGCGCTTCCACCAACCGATTTATTCCCTGCTGGCGCGCATTGTGCAGGACCGCGCCGACGCCGCCGACCTCACCCAGGAGGTTTTCGTCAAGGTTTTCCGGGGGGTGGGCAGTTTTCACGGCGAGTCGTCGTTGCGGACGTGGATTTACCGCATCGCCCTGCGCGAGGCCTCCAACCAGCGGCGCTGGTGGATGCGGCACAAGCAGCGCGAGGTCCCCATCGAGCAGGAGATGACCGGGGGCGGAAGCGGGACGCCGGTGCTGCTGAAAGATACGCTGGTGGACCCGGCTGAGTCGCCTTATGAGATTGCGCTGCACGCGGAGAACCGGGCGCGGGTCGAGGCGGCGTTGAACCAGGTGCCGGAACCATTCCGCACCACGCTGATTCTGCGCGACATCGAGGGATTTGTCTATGAGGAAGTGGCGGGGATGGAAGGCGTGAATCTGGGCACGGTCAAGTCGCGGCTGGTGCGCGGGCGCGCCTGTTTGAAGGCCATTCTGACCGCTCCGGCGGCTGCCGCATCTTCCCCGGCGAGCGCCGGCTTTGAAGTACCTCTGGGAGAGGAGGCGCAATGAACTGCTGTGATGAAGTACAGGCAAGGTTTACCGA
The DNA here is from genome assembly GCA_049509715.1 of Occallatibacter sp. Lineage (GTDB taxonomy): Bacteria > Acidobacteriota > Terriglobia > Terriglobales > Acidobacteriaceae > Telmatobacter. Next base: position 5,426 of record JBEKZR010000088.1, read on the forward strand.
GTATCTTGACGGCCAGTTGACGGGACGGGAGATGCAGCGCGTTGCCGCCCACCTGGAAGGTTGCCGGGAGTGTGCCCGGGAGTGGGAATCGTTGCGCCATGCGCAGGCGTCGCTGGCCGCGCTGGGTCCGGTCCCGGAGCCCGAGGATTTGCTGCTCCGGATTCAGGTGGCGGTGAGCCAGGAGCGGGCGCGCAGCCGTCAGAGTCCCTTCCAGGGCTGGTATCTGGTCTGGAGAAATACCGTGGGTCCCTTCCTGTTGCAGGCCTCGGCCGGCTTTGCCAGCGCGGTGCTGCTGTTGGGCACGGTGATCGTGCTGGCCACCATGTTTACCCAGCCGGAGATTGCGCAGGCCACCAAGGACGAGCCGCTGGGCAACCCCACCTCGCCCCGCCTGGTCAGGTTCTCCTCCGGCGCGGGCAGCAACCAGATCGGCGCCGTTTCCGGCCCCGTGGTTGTCGAGGTCTATATCAACGAAGCGGGCCGGATGTACGACTATCGCATCGTCTCCGGTCCCACCGACGAGGCGACCCGCGCGCAGGTGGAGAACCTGCTGCTGACCGGCGTATTCGAGCCCGCGCGTTTCTTCGGCCAGCCGGTGCGCGGCCTGACCGTGATCTCCTTCTCCGGCGTTTCAGTGCGCGGGTAGGTCACTGACCACCGACGACTGACCACTGATCACTGACAACTGTCCACTGACCACTGTTCCGCCCCTCCCGTTTGACCCTGCCTGCGCGTCTAAATAGACTTACAGGCAGGGTCTCATCATGACGTTGTATCGGTTTCGATCCTCCGCGGCTCTTTCCGCCGCGTTTTTTTGCCTGATCGCGGGTCTCGCGCCCGCCCTGGCCCACGGCCAATCCTCCGGCAACAGCTCCGCCAGCAATTCATCTCAGGACCAGAGTTCGTCCTCGCAATTGATTCAGCGGGAAAAGGCGCCGTCGCTGGTCGATCCGGCGGGGCCGACCATCTCCATGGTCAGCTCGGAGCCTGTGTTCATGATGGCTGCGGCGCTGAACGCCTGCGGCTATGACGAGGGCCTGGACCAGAGCGCGCCGGTGCGCAAGCGGGTCCGGGACGAGATCAACCAGGCGCTGGCCAAAAGCGAGGACGCCCGGAACAAGCGCGACAAGGTCTGCGTTTTCATCGCCCAGCACCGCATGACGGGTTCGCAGAAGGACATTTCGCAGTACATATCGCTGGCCTTGTACCTGACCCCGCCGCCGGAGCTTGAGACCTCGGCGGAACTTGCGGAGATGCCGCCCGACTCCACGCAGGTGGTGGAGATTGTGCCCCTGCTCAAGGACTTCGTGGCCGCGGTCGATCTGCACGGGATATGGCTTGCGGCGCACCGCACCTACGACGCCGAGGCCGACCGGCTGCACGATCCGCTCTCGAAGATGATCGTATCCACCAATCTGTATCTCAAGTTGCCCGCCGAAACCTATGGCGGACGGCGGTTTGTGGTGGTGATCGAGCCGCTGCTTTCGCCGCGCATCGTCAATGCCCGCATCTACGGAACGGACTACGTGGTGGTGGTTTCGCCGGTGAACGGGCAGATTCGCATGGTCGACGTGCGCCACGTCTACCTGCATTACGTGATCGAGCCGCTGCTGCTGGCCCGGGCCACCGCCGTGGACCGCATGCAGCCCATTCTCAAGGAGGTGCGGGACGCTCCCATGGAGTTCCGCTACCGCTCCGACACCGTGCTTCTGGCCATCGAGTGCCTGATCAAGGCCATCGAAGCGCGGACTATGGATACCGGCGTCCCGGTGTACGTCATTCCGGCCGGCGCCCAGCGCCCGGACATGCCGCGTTATGAGCATGAGCGGCAGGTCTACCAGCAGAAGGTGGATGCCATCCGCTGGGCCACGGTGCGCCACGATATGAACCAGGGATTCGTGCTCACGCAGTACTTTTATGAGCAGTTGATCGAGTTCGAGAAGGACCCGGCCAGCCTGAAAGACACCATCGGCGAGATGGTTTACAGCATGGACATCAACCAGCAGGTGCATCGCGCCCGCGATATGGACTTCGACAAAGAGGCGGATGAAGAAGTGCTGGGGCGCAGCAAGCCGCGCATGTTGACCGGCCTCGACCTGGCGGAGGCGCGCCTGGCGGCCGGGGATGTGGCCACGGCCAGCGCCATGGCGCGCCAGGCGCTGACAGTGCAAGCCGATACCCTCGAATCGGTGGCCGACAGCGCCCGGGCTAACTTCATCCTGGCCAGGGCGGCCATCCTGACCGGCCATCCGGAGGAAGCGATCAACGACTTCCACAAGACGCTGGCCACCAGCAAGGAGCCGCGGCTGCTGGCGTGGTCGCACATTTACCTGGGCCGCATGCTGGATTTGGATTGCAAGCGCGACGAGGCCGTTGCCGAATACAAGACCGCGCTCACGGTGCGCGACGGGCAGCAGGATACCCGGCTGGCCGCAGAACGGGGCGTCAAGACGGCTTATGCCGTCAAGGGCCACAGTTGCGACGAGGATGCGGAAGACGAACCTCCCGCCGCCGGGCCGGCCAAGCCGGAAGCTGGATCTGCGGGGCAAACCGGGACGCGGAAGCCGCAGTAATCCGCCGCCCGCGGCTTCTGGGCTCCCGCGAGTTTGTTGATCGAGGCGCAAGTGAAAGCAGTTCTGGCTGAACTTGAAACGGCGCTCGGGCATGGCTTTGCCAAGCCGGAACTGCTGCTGCGCGCCTTGACTCATCGCTCGTTGACCAACCAGAAGGCGCTTGAGAACGGGAAGGAAGAGGCCAACGGCGCAGAGGACAATGAGCGTCTGGAGTTTCTGGGCGACGCGGTGCTGGGGCTGGTGGTGGCCGAGGCGCTGTTTGCAGCGCATCCGGAGTGGCAGGAGGGGGAACTGACCCGCGTCCGCGCCCAGTTGGTGAGCCGGCAGCACCTGGCGGAGGTGGCCGCGGCGATCGGGCTGGGCAACCATTTGCGCCTCAGCCGGGGCGAAGACCGGAGCGGCCTCAGGCGCAAGAGCACCGTGCTTTCGAATGCCATGGAGGCAGTGACGGGAGCGCTGTTCCTTGACGGCGGCCTGGAGCCGGTCAGGGCCTTTGCGCGCCATTGGGTGATGGGCGAGGCAGTCGAGCAATTAGCCCAGGAGTTGCGCTCCGGGGCCGCGCTGGGCAACTATAAATCGGCGCTTCAGGAGCACCTGCAGGCGGTGCGAACCGGAACGCCGGTCTATAAGGTGAAGAGTGAAAGCGGTCCAGACCACCACAAGCGCTTTCTGGTGGAGGTTCGGCTCAAAACGAAAGAAGGAGAGCCGGGAAAGCCACTGGCCCGCGGCATGGGAAGCACCAAGAAGCAGGCGGAACAGGATGCGGCGCGACGCGCTCTGGACCGTTTGACAAAAGCCGCGGCCAAAGCCCGCGCCTCGGCGGCTGGCGCAAAAAAGGAGGAGCAAGCGGCGCCATGAGCACCCCTGCCCAAGTCGCCGGCCCGCCGCAGCGGTGGTTTTCGTGCTGGCGGCGCCATCTTCCCACCCTGCCCGAGGCTCTTGCCTCGCTGCTGCGGACGGTGATTGTGGCGCTGTTTCTGCTCACTTTTTTGCTCCAACCCTACCTGATTCCCTCGGAAAGCATGGAGCACACCCTGCTGGTGGGCGATTTTCTGCTGGTCAACAAGCAGGCTTATGCGCCCGCCGGCAGCTTGAGCCGGTGGTTCCTGCCCTATCGCGAGGTTGCCCGTGGCGACATCGTGATCTTCCATCCCCCCGAGGATATGCGGCGCTTCTATGTCAAGCGCGTGGTAGGTATGCCGGGCGACCGGCTGCGCATCCAGAACGGCCGGGTGACGGTGAACGGCCGCACTCTGGACGAGCCCTACGCGGCCTTCGAACCCGCGGCCCGCAATCCCTTCCGCGACGACTTTCCCGCTAGGATTTATACCGATCCGGAGGTTGATCCCATCTGGTGGAGGCAGATGCAGAGCCTCACCCGCGACGGCGAACTGGTGGTTCCCGAGGGCGAGTACTTTGTGCTCGGCGACAACCGCAATCACAGCATGGATTCACGCTTTTGGGGCTTTGTGCCCCGGCAAGCGATCGTGGCCCGGCCGCTGGTCATCTACTTCTCGCTCGCCCGCCCCTCCACTACCGATGTGCAACAGGCCGCGCTCCAGGCTACGGATGATAGACTCGGACACGACAGGCAGCTTTCGGCAAGACTGACGGGGTTTGCGCGCTGGAAGCGCATCTTCCTCGTGGTTCACTGACCACCGATTAAGAGCGACAGGATGACGAAGACCAACACGCCCCTCCCCAAGACGCCTCCGCAGGAGCAGCCGGTTCCGGTACCCGTGGAAGAGACGCCGTACGAGTTTGTAGCCAGCATGTGCTCGCTGCTGGTGGTGGGACTGTTCATCCTCACCTTTCTGTGCCAGAACTACGTCATTCCCTCCGGATCGATGGAGAATACGCTGCTGGTGGGCGACCATCTGGCGGTGGACCGGATCACGCTGGCCCCGTCGGCGAAGTGGATGCCGCTGGTCCGCTACCGCGAGCCGAAGCGCGGCGACATTGTCGTCTTCATCAAACCCGTCACTGACGATGTAGACGGCAAGCCCGAGTACCTCACCTTGGTGAAGCGGCTGGTCGGCGTGCCCGGCGACCATATTCATCTGCGCAATGGCATCGTCATCCTCAACGGCGTAGCCCAGAACCAGCCGCACGCCCAACCGACAACGCCGGAAAATCATTCCGACTTTCTCGACGAGTTCCCCGCCGTGCCGCCCGATCCCGAACCTGGAAACCTGATCCCCGAGTCCTGGGCCATCGACTTTCCCAATCACATCGAGAATGGAGACCTGGTGGTTCCTCCCGGCCAGTACTTCATGATGGGCGATAACCGGCACAACAGCGCCGATTCGCGTTTCTGGGGCTTTGTGCCCAGAGAGAACATCGTGGGCCGGCCGTTGTTCAACTACTGGTCGTTCAAGACCCCGGAGAACCAGTATGAGCAGAGCGGGATCGGCCATACCGTGGCCTGGATGGGCCACGTGGCGCTGCGTTTCTTCAGCGACACGCGCTGGAAGCGGACGTTGCACCGGGTACAGTGATCACTGACCACTGAAAACCATGACCAAAGACGTGCAAGGCCGGCATCGAAGGCGCAGGCGGCTCGCCGCGGCGGGGCTGGCGCTGGCTGCGCTGGCCGCCATCCTGGCGGTATTGATCGTGCCCCCGATGGTCAGCGTGAGCCGTTACAGGAGCCGGATTACGCAACTGATGTCGGCATCGCTG
>JBEKZR010000089.1:0-10666 GCA_049509715.1 Occallatibacter sp.
GACCCATGCCCAGCGTGCGGATCACGCGCGGATTCTGCGGATTCCCCTGCGCGTCCACGATCACGTAGATCAGGCAAATACCCTGGTATTTCGCCCGCCGGGCCTCGTCGGAGAACTCCGCCTCGGGCTGAAACAGAGGAATCGGCGGTGAAACACCGCCGCCCACGCGATACAGCCCGCCGCCGATATTCCCGCCGCTCCCGTCGCCGTACCCGTTTCCGGAGCCGTTACCCACTCCCATGCCGGACCCGTTTCCAAGAGAACCCAGCTTGACGTTGGTAGAGTTCGACATGCCGAAGTTCGGCAGGGTCGGATTGTCGGGAATGATAATGTCCTTCTGCACATCGATCGAAGGAACCGGCGACTCGATCTTGGGAGTGATGATCGGATTCTCCATCCGCGGGGGAATCTTGCCCTTGATGGCTTCGATCTTGTCCGGGCTTCCGCCCCCGCCGCCTGCTGTAACTGCGGCCTTGGGGGCATTGAATTCTGTTACGTCGATCGGCGTCAAGAGCAGGTTGTTCTTCTTGACCTGATCGACGACCTTCGCCACTCCTAAGATGAGGGCGAAAATCAGAATGCCAACATTAACGCTGGTGGAGATGCCGATGGCCCAGGGATTGGGCTTCACCGCCATCCGGTCCGGAACCGGAATAGGCGTCGAGGTCAACTCCAGCGGCGGCAGCTTGGGCGGGAAAAAGACGTCGCGTATGCTCTCGTAGAGGCCCACCCAGATGGGCTTTTCCTCGATAGGAATGCCGAAGCTGACGTCGAGGTCTAAGCCGTCCGCGATGACCGCGGCAGCTTGAGATTCCGTGTCTGGCTGGATAAGCAGGTCGTTTACCATAGTTGCGGCTGGTTCTGTGGCCTCTGGGGATCCGAAGGAAACATCTCCCGCTTCCCGGCCCCTCTGTCTATTATGCTCGACTGCGCCCGTCTCTGTCTCGCCGGTCGGGGTCTCGAACTCCAGGGTCGCATATTCCACTGTGTTCCGGTCTCCCATTAACAATAGACGGGGAACGCGCGCGGATGTAACGTAAAAATTCTCGCCCCGCGCCATTTACACTAACCATTGAACCAGTTCGCACCATCCCAGGAGTGACGATGTCCGCAGCGCCGGAGTTGAAGGCGACCCTTACCTTGCCGCAGACCGCCTTCCCGATGAAGGCCAATCTGCCTCAGAATGAACCGCTTCGCCTGGCCCGCTGGGCCTCGCTCCGTCTCTACGAAGAGTTGCGCAAGGCCGGCCGCGGTCGTCCCGCCTTCATTCTCCATGACGGCCCTCCCTACGCCAACGGCCCCATCCACCTGGGCCATGCCCTCAACAAAGGGCTCAAGGATTTTATCGTCAAGTCGAAGACCATGGCCGGCTTCGACTCGCCCTACGTCCCCGGCTTCGACTGCCACGGCCTGCCCATCGAGATCAAGGTGGAAGAGCAGCTAGGCCGCAAGAGGCTGGAACTGCCCGCGGCGGCGATCCTGGGGGCCTGCCGCGCCTACGCGCAGAAGTACGTTGACCTGCAAACTTCACAGTTTGAGCGCATTGGCTGCTTCGGCCGCTGGCAAAAGCCCTACCGCACCATGACCCGCGACTACGAGGCGCGCACTCTGGAAGCCTTTTACGGCTTTTTCGAAAAAGGCTTCGTCTACCGCGGTCTCAAGCCGGTCTACTGGTGCATCCACGACCGGACGACGCTGGCCGAGGCGGAGGTCGAATACGAGATGCACACCAGCCCTTCGATCTACGTGCGCTACCGCCTCACCTCCGACCCGGCAGCCATCGATCCAAGGCTGGCCGGCCGCGAGGTCTACACCATCATCTGGACCACCACCCCCTGGACCCTGCCCGCGTCGCTGGCCGTAGCCTTTCATCCTGACTTCGACTACGTGGCGCTGGAGGCAAACCCTACGCCTTGCACGCCGGGTGCCCCAGGTCTCGATTCTGAGACCTGGGATTCGAAGTCCCCAGCCCCCGTCTACATCGTCGCCGCCGAATTGGCCGCCTCCGTCATCGCTGCATGCAACTTGGGTAAAACCACGGAGTGGGCCCGCTTCAAAGGCGCCGTGCTCGACCGCATCGTCTTCCAGCATCCTTTCCTGGAGCGCAGCGTCCTCGGTGTCCTGGCCACTTACGTCACCGCCGACCAGGGCACCGGCGCCGTCCACACCGCGCCTGCCCATGGCGCGGACGACTTCTTGACCGGCCAGCGCTACGGCCTCGACCCTACCTGCCGCGTCGATGCCGCAGGCCACCTGCGCGTGGACCCCGAGGCTTGGCCGCTTGCCGCTCCGCCCGCCTTTGAGGGCAAGACGGTCTGGGCCGCCAATCCCATCATCGTGGCCATGCTCGAGGAGCGCGGCGCGCTACTGGCCGCGAGCGACCTCGAGCACTCCTACCCGCATTGCTGGCGTTGCCACAAGCCCGTCATCTATCGCGCCACCGAGCAGTGGTTCATCGGCATGGAGACTCCGGTGAAGCGCGCCGACGGCTCCGAGACCACATTCCGCCAGCTCGCCCTTGAGGAGATTGACAAGGTGGTTTGGGACCCGCCCTGGGGCAAGGTGCGCATCTCCAACATGATCGCCACCCGGCCCGACTGGTGCATCAGCCGCCAGAAAATCTGGGACGTGCCTATCGCCGTCTTTCTGTGCGAGCAATGCAACCAGCCCATCGTCTCCGCGCAGTTGAACCGCGCCGTTGTCGCCCTGATTGAACGCGAGGGCATCGAGGCCTGGCGCACGCCCGAAGCGGATGCCCTGCTGCCCGCCGCCTCGGTCTGCGCTCATTGCGGCTGCACGGCCTTCCGCAAGGAAACCGACATCCTCGACGTTTGGATTGACGCCGGCGTCAGTTGGCTTGCCGTCTGCGAGGCCGATCCCGACCTTAAAACCGCCTATTCCGCCTTCCAAAACGGCGAGGGCACGCCGGTCTTATATCTTGAGGGCGGCGACCAGCACCGCGGCTGGTTCCACTCCTCGCTGCTCACCTCCGTGGCCCTGCGCGGCCACGCGCCTTACTCCCACGTAGCCACCGCCGGCTTCACTCTCGACGAGGAGGGCCGCGCCTTCTCCAAATCTCTCGGCAACGGCGTCGACCCCGTCGATATCGCCAACCGCATGGGCGGCGAGATCGTCCGCCTCTGGGTCGCCTCGGTGGACTTCCGCGAGGACATGGCCGCCAGCGAAAACCTGCTCCAGCGCTGCGCGGAGATCTACCGCAAGCTGCGCAATACCTTCAAGATTCTCCTCGGCAACCTTCATGGTTTCGATCCCGCCCGCGACCGTGTTCCTGAGGCCGAGCTTCTCCCCCTCGACCGCTACATGCTCGCCCGCACCCGCGACCTCACTGAAAAAGTCCTCGCCTGGTACGCCGCCTTCGAGTTCCATCGCGTCTACCACGCCGTCAACGAGTTCGCCATCGTCGATCTGAGCGCCTTCTACATCGATGTCCTCAAGGACCGCATGTACACCTTCGCGCACACAAGCCATGAGCGCCGCTCCGCGCAAACCGTCCTCTGGCAGATCACCGAAACCCTCGTCCGCCTCGTCGCGCCTATCCTCAGCTTCACCGCCGACGAGGTCTGGGAGCATCTCCCCGCCGTCGCAGGCCGCGAAGCCAGCGTCCACCTCGCGCTCTTCCTCAAACCTGAAGAAATCTTCTCCGAAGACCCTGCTCCGCTGCTTGAAGAGTGGAAAGACCTCCTTAACATTCGCGATCTGGCGCTAAGGCTCATCGAGTTCGCTCGCCAGGAAAAGCACATCGGCAAGTCCCTCGAAGCCGACGTTCATATTTATGCGATGGGAGACTGGCTCGCATTTCTCAAGCAGCACATCGTAGGACTGAAGGAGTTGCTCAATGTCTCAAGCGTATTCTTGCCCGAGGGCACGCCACGTAGGGAAATAACGCTGCCCCGAAAGGAAGGACAGTGGCTCATGACTTCGACCATCTCCAGCGACCTCTGGCTTGCGCTCTGCGCCGCAAGCGGCCACAAGTGCGCCCGCTGCTGGAACTTCATGCCCGAAGTCTCCGCCTACGGTATCTGGCAAAACGTCTGCAACCGCTGCCAATCAGCGCTCAAAGAAATGGGCATCGACCCTCCCCAACCCGAGGAGCCAGCCAAGTGAGATACACAACTGGGTGCCCCACCCTCGCCGCGTTCTTGTCTTTGCGGCTAGGGTGGGATACCACGAACCCCACCCCTCGTTCGCCCGAGGAGACCGCTCAATGAAACTCACCATACCCCGTCGCCTGCCCTGGCTGCTGCTCATCTCCGCAGTCGTCATCTTTCTTGACCGTCTGACCAAGACCTGGGTCGCGCTGCACATTCCCACCGGCGGCGCCATTCCGGTCATTCCCCGCGTTCTGCGCATCACCCACTGGACCAACGATGGCGCTGCCTTCTCGCTCTTCGCCGGCTCAGCCTCGCCCCACACGGTCCGCTGGACCTTGATCGGCTTCTCGCTCCTGGCCGCGCTCGCCGTCCTCATCGCCATGGTCCGCATGGGCCACCGCTTCACCCTCACCACCGTCGCCCTGGCCCTCATCTTCGCCGGAGCCCTCGGCAACGTCCACGACCGCATCCTCTACGGCTCGGTCGTCGACTTCATTGAAGTCCACATCTTCACCTACCACTGGCCCGACTTCAACCTGGCCGACTCCTCCATCGTCACCGGCGCCTGCCTCCTGCTGCTCCACTCGCTGCTCCCGAATAAACCTCGGCCTACTAACCCTTCACCCCCCACGAGGATTCCATGAAGATTCGTTGTTCCGCCCCGTCGTTTCGCGCTGCTTTTGCCGCCGCAGCCGCGCTCGCCTGCCTCATCCTGGCCCCGGCCCGCCCCGCAAACGCCCAGCGTCTCCCCTCGACCGTCCGCCCCGAGCACTACACGCTCACCCTTACCCCCGACCTCAAAGCCGCGACCTTTTCCGGCGTCGAGACCATCGATTTGGACCTGGCCGAGCCTACGGATCGCATCACCCTGAACGCTGCCGAGATCGCCTTCCAAAGCGTCACCGTGACCGCCAACGGCAGGCAACAGACGGCCACCGTCGCTCTCGACAAAGACAAGGAGCAGGCCGCCTTCACCTTCCCCGAAAAGCTGCCCGCGGGCAAAGCAACCCTCTCCATCGCATACACCGGCATCCTGAACAATGAACTGCGCGGCTTCTATCTCTCCAAAACTGCCCGCCGCAACTACGCCGTCACCCAGTTTGAACCCACCGACGCCCGCCGCGCCTTCCCATCCTTCGATGAGCCCGCCTTCAAGGCCTCCTATGATGTCTCCCTGGTCGTCGACAGCGGCGACACCGCCATCTCCAACAGCCTCATCGAGGCCGACACCCCCGGCCCCGCCGCCGGCAAGCACACCCTCAAGTTCTCCACCACCCCCAAAATGTCCACCTATCTCGTCGCTTTCCTCGTCGGCGACTTCCAGTGCACCGCCGGCGAATCCGACGGCGTAGCCATCCGCGTCTGCTCCACCCCTGACAAGGTGGCCCTCACGCCCTACGGCGTCGATATCGCCCAATATGTGCTCCACTACTACAACACCTACTTCGGCATCCCTTACCCGCTCAAGAAGCTCGACCTCATCGCCCTGCCCGATTTCGAGGCCGGCGCCATGGAGAACTTCGGCGCTATTACCTACCGCGAGACTGCCCTGCTCATCGATCCCAAAACAGCCTCGGTTGGCTCAAAGAAGGAAGTCGCCCTGGTCATCGCTCACGAAATGGCCCATCAGTGGTTCGGCGACCTGGTCACCATGCAGTGGTGGGACAACATCTGGCTCAACGAGGGCTTCGCCACCTGGATGGAGACCAAGGCCGTTGCCCGCATGCACCCGGAGTGGAACATCGACCAGATGGTGGCCTCCGGCGTGGACGACACGCTGAATCTGGACGCGCAGCCCACCACCCGCGCCATCCGCGCCAAGGCCGATACCCCCGACGAGATCAACCAGATGTTCGACGGCATCGCCTACGGCAAGGCAGCCGCCGTGCTGCTGACCGTTGAAAACTATCTGGGTGAGGAGACCTTCCGCCAGGGCGTGCACAACTACCTGGACGCCCATCGCTACGCGAACGCCACTGCGGAAGATTTCTGGGGCGCGCAGACCGCTGCCAGCCACAAGCCGGTGGACAAGATCATGGAGAGCCTGGTGGCCCAGCCGGGCGCGCCCATCCTCACCTTCGCCGATCCGGCCAAGGGCAAGGTTTCAGTTTCGCAGAAGCGCTTCTTCCTCAGCCCGAGCATCCAGTCCGATCCCGCTCAGAAATGGACCCTCCCCGTCTGCTTCAAAACGGCCTCCGGGCAGGACTGCCAGCTCCTCACCCCCGCCGATTCCACATTGAAAGTGCCCGCCGCCGCCCTCTTCTTTGCCAACGCGGGGGGTAAGGGCTATTACCGCAGCGCCTACCCAGCCAGCGTCTACGCGGCTCTCGTCACCAATGTCGAAACCAGCCTCACCCCCACCGAGCGCATCGCCCTCACCGGCGACGAGTGGGCCCAGGTCCGCGCCAACAAGGCTCCCATCGGCGCCTATCTTGACCTCATGGCCGCCATCAAAGCCGATCCCGGCGCTGAAGTCCTCTCGAACTCCCTCGGAGGCGTCAACGCAACCTACGAGCGGGTTGCCGGCACTCCTGAAGAACGCGCCGCTCTCTCGGCCTGGATTCGCTCCACCTTTGCGCCTCAACTCGCCAAACTCGGTCCCCCCGCCGAAACCGATTCGTCCAACACCCGCGAGTTGCGCGCCCAGCTCTTCGGCGTCCTCGGCTACTACGGCAAGGACCCCGCCGTCCTCGCCCAGGCCCGCCAGATCGCGCAGAATTTTCTCGCCAATCCCGCCTTCGTCGATCCCACTCTTGGCCAGACCGCCGTGGCCATCGCCGCCCGCAATGGCGACGCCGCTCTTTTCGACCAGTTGCAGCGCGTCTTTGAGACCTCGACCAATCCCGAGTTCCAGATCGGCGCCCTGCGCCTGCTCGCTGAGTTTGAAGATCCCGCCCTGGTTCAACGTTCCCTGGACTACGCCGTCTCCGGCAAGGTCCGCAATCAGGACGCGGCCATCCAGTTCGCCATCGCCCTCCAGATCGGCGCCACCCGCGACCAGGCCTGGAAGTACATCCAGACCCACTGGGATAAAGTGCAGGCGGAGTTGACTACCGAGATGGGCGCCGCGCTGGTAGGCTCCACGGGCAGCTTCTGCTCCGCCGATGCCCGAGACGAGGTGAAGAACTTTTTCTCCACGCACAAAGTCGCCGCCTCTGATCTGGCCCTCAAGCACGCCATCGAACACATCGACGGCTGCATTGAACTCCGCACCCTCCAGGAACCGAATCTGAAACAGTGGCTCGCAACCCAACCCAAACCATAGCCCTCCCACATTCCTTAGCAACAAATTCTGGGTGCCCCAGGTCTCGATTCTGAGACCTGGGAGACCTCAAGCCGCTCCCACTGAACCCTGCCGCTTCAGTCCACCACACGAATTCGTTACCATCAATCCCATGCCCCAATTCCCTCCCGGCCAAACGCTGCTCATCGATGCCGACGACACGCTGTGGGAAAATAACATCTACTTCGAGCGGGCTATTGCCGCCTTTATCAGTTACCTCAACCACCATGAGTACACCCCCGCCGAAGTGCGCCAGGCCCTCAACGCCGTCGAGCGCGAGACCATCCTCGCCCACGGCTACGGACTCACCAGCTTTGCCCGCTCGCTGGTCACCTGCTTTGAGCGCCTCAGCCCAGCGCCGGTCACCAAAGAAAAAGTCCAACGCATTCTTAGCTTCTCCCGCTCCATCGCCGAGCAGGAGATCGAGCTGCTCCCCGGCGTGGCCGAAACCCTGGCCGAGCTGGCAAGCCGCCACCGGCTCATCCTCATGACCAAAGGCAATCACGCCGAGCAGGCCGGCAAGCTCACCCGCTCCGGGCTCTCCGAGCTTTTTGCTTCGGTCGAAATTGTGGCAGAGAAAGACCCGCCCACCTACCGCGAAGTCATCCATCGCCACGAACTCACGCCCCACACAAGTTGGATGATCGGCAACAGCCCCAAAAGCGACATCAACCCCGCCCTCGCCGCCGGCCTCCACGCCGTCTTCCTCTTCCACAAAGACACCTGGGTCCTCGAACACGCCTCCCTCGACCCCGCTCCCCAGGGCCAGCACCTGCTCGAACTCGATTCCTTCGCCAAACTCCGTGCGATCTTCTGATGATCGGCTGACGCTTCTCCTCTTGGGAATTCGCAATGGCCCTGTAATCCTTATTGCCGCACCCTGCTCCCTTGACGCCTGCATTGCCCCTCTGTTCTACTTCTTTCAACGTCATGCACACGGTCTGCGCCAACTCGAACCCTTGCACGCTCATGCTCGGCGCTACGTCCCTTCCCGCCATGCGAATTAGCGGCCCCAATCTGCGCGCGGGAAACGAAGCCTGACCAACCAGTTTTGTAATGCAGCAGTACCCAGGCCACCACCCGCAAACGCGGCTGGTGGTTTTTGATTTTGCAGTCCCGTTTCGTCTTGTTAAGGAGAAATTCTCGTGGAATCCGTCACCCTGGCCAGCATCCAGGCAGCTCGCGCGCGCATCGGCGGCGCCATCTACGTTTCGCCCTGCCAGCTCTCCCACCAACTCTCCGAGTTGACCGGCCTGCCTCTGCACTTGAAGCTTGAAAACCTCCAACTCACCGGCTCCTTCAAGGAGCGCGGCGCGCTCAACAAGCTGCTCACCCTCGGCAAAGTGGAGCGGGAGCGCGGCGTCATCGCGGCCAGCGCCGGAAATCACGCCCAGGGTGTCGCTTTTCACGCCTCCTCGCTCGGCATTCGCGCCCAGATCGTCATGCCCCTGGCCACGCCGCAAATCAAAGTCGCCGCCACGCGCGGCTTCGGCGCTGAGGTCATCCTCCACGGCGCCAGCTACGAAGAAGCCTGCGATGAGGCCCTGCGCCGCCGCGTCGAAGAGGGCCGCACCTTCATTCATCCCTTCGACGACCCGGAAGTCATCTCCGGCCAGGGCACCATCGGCCTCGAACTCCTGGAGCAGGTACCCGACATCGAAGCCGTCGTCGTTCCCATAGGCGGCGGCGGCCTCATCGCCGGCGTCGCATGCGCCCTCAAAGAGAACGATCCAAAAATCCGCGTCGTCGGCGTCGAGCCGGAGAAGCTGCCCTCCATGCTGCGCGCCCGCGAGGCCGGCCATCCCGTCACCATCGCCCCTGAGGCCACCATCGCCGACGGCATCGCCGTCCGCCGCGCCGGCGACCTCACCCTCCCCCTTGTCTCCCGCTACGTCGACGAGATCGTTACCGTCGACGACGAAGAGATCGCCAGCGCCATCCTCATGCTCCTCGAGCAGGAAAAGACTCTGGCCGAAGGCGCCGGAGCAGCCGCTCTGGCCGCCGTCGTCCAGTCCAAGACCAACCTCCGCCATCGACGCACCGTCGTTCTCGTCTGCGGCGGCAACATCGACGTCACCCTGCTGGCCAAGATCATTGAGCGCGGCCTGGTCAAGGACGGCCGCCTGCTGCGCATCCGCGTCTATCTCCAGGACCGCCCCGGCGCGCTGCACGCCCTCACCCAGATCCTGGCCCGCGAGCGCGCCAACATCGTCGAAACCCTCCACAACCGCGCCTACTACGGCGTCAGCCTGAGCGAAACCGCCATCGACGTAACCCTCGAAACCCGCGGCGCAACCCACATCGCCGCCATCAGCCACGCCCTGCGCGAAGCCGCCTTCCGCTTCGAGCGCATCCAATAGGAGCCCCATGTATTCGCCTAAATTCAACCAGGTCGCCGGCCGTGCCGTCCTCATCGAGGCCATGCGGGCCTACTCCTTCGCCATCCTCTTCGGCCCGCTATCGAACCCGGACTCCACGAGCCCTCCCATCGCCACCCACCTCCCGCTCGTCGTCAAAGACGAGGGCCCCCACGGCCTCCTCGAAGGCCACTTCGCCATCGCCAATCGTCACTGGCAATCTCTCGCCGGGCGCGAAACGCTGGTCGTCTTCTCCGGCCCCCATAGTTACGTCTCGCCCACCCTCTACGTCGAACCGCTCTCCGTTCCCACCTGGAACTACATCGCAATACACGCCTGCGGAACCCTCTCGCTCGTCGAAGACGAGGCCGGCAAAGAAGCCCTCCTCGCCGGCCTCATCAACGCCCACGAGCCGGCCTATGCCGAAAAATGGCGCGCCCTGCCCGGCGGTTTCCGCCGCTCCATGCTCGCCGGCATCGTCGGCTTCCGCATCCCCATTGCCCGCATCGAAGGCAAATTCAAGATCAGCCAGAACCGCGACCCGGCCGAACGCCGCAACGTCCGCGCCGCCCATGCCGCCGGAACCCCCGATCAGCAGGCCCTTGCCGCCTGGATGGAACGGCTTGGCGGGTAAGTGTTTTTTGAAGCAAAGGGTACGGAGCGCATTTCAAGCCAGCTCGGTTTGACGACTCAAGCTATCGATCCCGCCTCCCGCGCAACCATCATTTTTTGCTATACTCTTAGAGTTCACCCCTGTGCGGAGGTGGTGAAATTGGCAGACACACCAGCTTGAGGTGCTGACGCCGCGAGGCATAGGGGTTCAAGTCCCCTCCTCCGCACCAGATTTCTCTCCTCCGGCTCAGCCGGACTGATTTGGAAAGCAGCTTAGGAAATGCATATCCTCCTCATCTTCG
>JBEKZR010000009.1:0-25420 GCA_049509715.1 Occallatibacter sp.
AGCGGTAAGAGTATTTTCTTCTGGACGTCTGTGACGTGATCGTATTCGTTGCCGGCATGTGCGAGATTCAGCACCGCGCGCTGCCATACTTCTTGGCCCGTCTGTCCCAATATGCCGGTCCGTCGAACGAATTGCCCTCGTGGGTCAAGCGCAAAGCCTTAAGGAACAGCAATTTAATTTCAGAAAACATTGCGAACCTCTCGAATGACATCGTCGATATCGGTTTCGGTCAATTTGGGAGAAATGGGAATGCTGACAGTCTGACGTCCGACGCGAGCTGCGTTGGGACAATCTTCCGGCTTCCATCCAAAAGTTTGCTGGTAATAAGGATGCTCGGGAAGACTAAGGTAGTGAACCCCGACGCCGATATTTCGCGCCGTCATGGCGTTCAGGAAGGCGTCGCGGCTGACGCCCGCACGAGCCTCATCGACCATGATGGTGTAGAGGTGAAAGGCATGGCGCGTATTCGGTTCTGTGTCAGCGGGCAGCCCGATGGACAGATTGCCGAGCGCTTGGTTATAGCGTTTCCAAATCTCGCTTCTCCGCCGCCAGTAGGCATCTATCCGCTTCAACTGCTGAATGCCGATCGCTGCCTGCAAGTCCATCATGTTGTATTTGAAGCCACACTCTACCACTTGATAGTGCTTGTAGCCCTCGTCGCCAAAGCGTTTCCAGGCATCCTTGCTCATGCCATGCAGTCCCAAAATCTTGATCCGGGCGGCATCTTCCTCGCGGCGGGCCAGCACCATGCCGCCTTCCCCCGTCACGATGTTCTTGGTCACGTAAAAGCTGAAGCAGCCAAAATCCCCGAAGGTGCCGGCTTTTCGCCCTTTGTACTCGGTTTCGATCGCGTGCGCGCAATCCTCGATCAGCTTGAGATGGTGACGCTCAGCAATTTCGCAAAGCCGATCCATGTCGCAGGGACGACCAGCAAAATGAACGGGCAACAAGGCTCGCGTCCGTGGCGTGATCTTGTGTTCCACCTGCTCCGGATCGATATTGAGGGTAAGCGGGTCGATATCTGCCAGCACCGGAGTGCCGCCCGCGTGTATTATCGCGTTCACGGTAGAGCAGAAAGTCATGGGCGTAGTGATGACCTCATCGCCCGGCTTGATCCCCGCCGCAAGAATGCTGAGATGGAGCGCAGCCGTGCAGGAATTGAGCGCCACGGCGTTCTGTACACCCTTGTACGCGGCAAAATCATGCTCGAACTGCGCGACCCGAGGGCCGGTGCCGAGCCAGCCCGATTTCATGACCGAAGCCACCTCATCGATTTCCGGTTGTTCGATTTGAGGTGAGCCAAATACGAGAAACTCCTTTCTCTTATGCGGCAAATTCATATATCTCCTTCTCGAAAAGTCAAGCCCAGATTGCTTCCGACCAGTTCAGTTCGCGCGTTGCACTCTGCTTCGGAACGCGGCTAACTTCCGGCCACCGAGCTATTCTGCTTTGGGTCTGAAAAACCACGTTCGGATTGACCCACCGAACAACATTGCCTTAATCGAATCCAACTCTTTGGCACGAACGGGATCGCGCCGGAGCTTCTCCAATCCTTCGATCACGAAGACAGCGAATATGGAGCCGGAAAAGGCCAGCATTGCTACGAGAATCACGATCAAGGTACGGTGCGGCTTCGATTTCCTTTCGGGCGGCTCGGCACGATCGACCACTTGGATGACTACGGCGTTTCGCCCCTCATCGGCCTTTGCGGCCGCATATTGAATGCTCAGGAGATCGTGAATCCGTTCATAGTACATCACGTCACGAGACTTCCGAAGGTATTCGAGCGTGTCCTGAGGAATCTTCTGAAAAGGCTCCAGAATATCGCCGCTTCCGCCGTTGCTCCCATATTTCAGCTTTGCCAGTTGTGACTGCAAGGCGCTCAACTGCTCCTTAGCCAGTTTCACATCCTGATTCTGCGGCGTTGCATACGAACTCATCCCCTTGATTTCTACCTCTTTCGCGGCAATTTCCGCTTTGAGAGAGACCGCGGCCGTCATAACTGACCTGGCTTGCGAGGCGGCATCCAGCATCCCAGTCTTTTCCTGATCCTCCTTAAGTTCCGCTTCAGACGAGATAAGCTGTTCCTGTACTTTTCGTATCTCGTTCTCAAAATACTTACCACGTTCTGAAGCCTGGTGAGAAGCTATCTCGTTAATAAGCTGTTGTAACTCCTGCACATAGGCGTTGGCCATATCCGCAGCCCGTTTTCGATCTTTGTCGGTGACCTGAATTGTAATTCCGCCATCTTTGGAAGATTCTATTTTGGTGGCTTGTGCAAGGGCTTTGCGGGCATCCACTTGGCTCTTAACGTGGTACACGCTTTTGAGGTCAAATCGCGCGATGAGGTTATCTGCGATAGTTCGGCTCTTCAACTCCCCTATATACATCGCATTGGGATCGCTCAAGCCGAGCGCACTTGCAGATAGGCTCCGGGCCGCCCCAAGCCCGCTCAAGGACATTCCACCCTGCAACGTCAACACGGAAGCCATCGAATCCTGCATCTGTGGCGCAAGGAGCTTTGTTTCCCCGGTATATTGGTTCGGAAGCAACAAAACGCAGAGTGCGGAAATAGCCATGCAGAGGACAGTTACCACCACAATCATTCGCTTGTGCTTTACTACAACGAGCAACACGTTGAACAAGTCGGTTTCTTCTGCACTTCCCGCACGGTTGATCGTCGCGCTGCGGTCCTCGTTTGATAGCGTCTCTTCCGACGCCGTGCCGGATTGGGTTGAGTACGGACCTCGTTCAGTCATCGTTCGCGCCTTCTTTTCCTAGCTGAATGATATGGGAATTCCGTTTCATCATCTTTTGCTCACCCCAGTTGATGACTGGTCGGTCTGTTTCATGGCCTCTTCGGCATTGGCCAGACTATCCTTTGCCTGTTCCAACTGTTGCTCGAAGAAGAATCTGCGCTGAGAGGCTTCCGTGATGGCAAGATGCTGAGATTGGAGACGAAACTGGTCTATGTAACCGTTAGCAATGTCAGCTGCGCGCCGAGGGTCGCGATCCTCAACCGAGATACGGATCAAACCGTCTTTGCCGCTGCCATCGACGATCGCATTTTTCTCGAAGGCTTTGCGCGCATCGGAGGGATACTTTGCGCGATACTCCTGCATCAGCCCGAAATGCTGCACCATGGCGTTCTCCACGATGCGGCTCTTGGACATGGCGACAAACATGTCGTTGGGGTTCTTGAGGCCGAGACTGCCTCCGGCCAGCGCAGACATGCCGCCAAGAATTCCGAACTGGGAGGGCTAGTGCAGCGCCCATCGAGGAACTCTGCTGCGGGGCCAGCAAAGTCACCGTGGCGGCGTAGCGTGGGGGAAGGACCAGCGAAACGATGACCGCGAGGATTGCGAAAGCTGCCGTAACCCCCAGAATTATGCGTTTCCGCTCGGCAAGAACGATCAGCAGATCCAGTAGAGAGATCTCGTCGTCCCCTTTAACTTGCACGGCAGTGGGGGGGACTACCGAAGAATCGGCGTGCTCTTGCAGTTCGGAAGACGAGAGATCTGAAGGCATCTATTCCTGCCAGGGTTCGGATTTGACTGCGTTTCTGCCTTCATTCCACAGGCTGAAACCTCGTGTTGCCCACTCTGTGCGTCGCAGACGGTTGCCAGACCTGTGTGAGGCGAGCGCGCTATCAACATTGATTGTAACAAGTGTGCTTTCCTCGTTCTCAAGATGCGAAGCCGTTCTTTTGGGCGGCGGAGCAGCGTTGGCCTATGGCCAACGGGAGGATGACATTCCCGCAATAGCTGAGATTAAGCCGAGGTGCAGAGGACGGGGTCAGGGCTCTTCGACCGCGAAGGCGGCGCGCCGGGCGCGGCCTTGACGTCGGCCGGGCCTCGGCTACACTACGGATACGCGGGGGAATGTCCATTAAATAGGTAGCCCTGTTTGCCTAGTTCTGGCCTTGAGTCCTGTGTTTTGGCTCTGGATTTCACAACATTCACACCGAACACGCCCTCGACCGGTGCACTGCTGACACTTGCCGATCTCCAGTGAGTTTGGTGGACGCCATGCAAATCGGCGAGAACAGAAGTCGCGGTATAACACGAGGGACTTCCCATCCAAATTCTGCCCAAAGTAGTCTTCTGCTTGGGCGGCGCGGGATGGGTCGGCATGATCCGCCTTTTCATGGTCGAGGCATGAGAGAATCCGTGGAGGCAAACGGGTTTCCGTCCGACAGGCGGAGAAGAGCCGAGCGGATGGGCATTCGAGCTAAATCCTTTGATCCCCGCTCAGAGAGCGATGAATCGGCCGGATGGAGAGCTCCGATTTTGTACCGGATTTGTACGCGTGCCAAAAACCTTCATTCAGGGGGGTGAAATGTACAAAAAACGAATTTTTGTATATTTTTTTGCAATTTGGTCCTGGCATTTTGCCATTTTTGGAATTTTGCATCTTTCTCAAATCATTGATTTTAGAAAATCTGCCCTGTGGAAAAGTCATCCGACTCCCGCCGGTTGAAGCGAAAAGTGAAATCCTCCAGATAGAAATTGAGGCGCTCTGTTCGTACACCTCCTTCGTGCGTGCCCAGCAGCGGCCGTTTGAGCACTGGGGCCACTCGATGCATACGCGGCAGCAGATCGGCGGTTGACTCCTTGCTGTTCCTGAGCAGGGTGACCTAATGTAGACAGCCGCTAGCCCACAGTGGAGCCAAGCCTTTTCCACCTCGCCGGTACCCACCAAACGCTCACGGCTAGGTCGAACCATCGCGCAATTGAGTTTGTTCAGGCAGGTCCATGCTGTCTGATAACTTCCCAGCCAGTGGTGTGCGCGCGTCCTGAAAAATGGTCCCTGCCGTGGCTGAGGCCTGATGTCCGCTGAGGCCTCTGCCAACGCCGGGAGCGCAGCGGCCAGGCCTTGCCCTCGCCACAGCGCAGTTGAATCATAGACTCGCGGACACCCAGCTCCTACCAAAACTCCTCGTTCACTATCAGCCCGAATGTTCCTACCTGATTGGCACAATGGGCGATGAGTGGTCAGGCGTCCTTGGCGTAAGCAGATCCAGCCAGAAACTTGCGTTTGCGCGGTTGACTTCCTGGTAACTCAATAAAGGCTGTTGCGCTCAATCAGCCTGGAGATTTCCCTGTACATCAACGTCGTAGCCATCAATGCCGCCGTGAGCATGGTTGGATCGAGGGGGCGAAGTTTCCCGCTCTTGATATTCATCTCCAAATAGTTGCTGATTGCGGCAAGCGCGGGGGAAAGGAGTTCCTGACTGAACGCCTTGGCCTTGGGGTGCAACTCGAGGAATGCGACCGCGAGCAGCCTGAGCAACTCCGGCATGTAACTCACGGTATCCGTCAGCAATTCGAGGATCTTGGGCAAGACCACCTCAGGAGGTTCGCTGTTCGCGAGGCGCTCCATCAGATCCCGTTGCAGTTTCAGTCCCGTAGAGTGCGAGCAGAGGGTCGACCAGAAGAGGTCTTCTTTGTGATCGAAGTGCCGGAAGAGCGTATTACTCGCTGACGTCGGCGAGATGGGCTATCTGACGGGTGCTCGTTCCGTGATAACCCTGATACGCAAACAGCCGACCTGCCGCCTGGACGATCTTGTCGGTCCGCGCGGAGCTTTTGAGTATCAGTGGCATAAGTTCCCCCAAGGCTTGGCAGATTCAGAACGCACGCTGGCGCGGGATGGTCCGCAGACAGCGACATCCAGCGGACCTGCGCCGCAATCAGAGCTTGCCGGTGGCAAGCGCCGCTGGGCGCGCCTCCGCTCCCGATGCGCCGGAAACTTCGCGGCTCAACTCACGGCGCAGCTTGAGTCGGTACGGTTACGCAAAGCGGCAATGAATGGAAGGGACTCAGGGAGCCAGGCCGGCCGCGGTGAATTCACAAGCCGTCGCCATCTGGGAAGATGGCTGTTCGGCAGGGGCGCTGGCTCAGCTTTTGCGCAGATGCAGGCGCATGGCCATGGTTCCCTGCCCGAAGGCATTTCGTGCTTATGCCGGCATCTGCTCCAAGTCCCCGGCATTCACCTGGATTGCGGCATGTTGGTTGATCAGTTCGAGCGTCAGCACAAACCGCAGGCTGTTGCCCTTTCTCACCAGGGTGCCTTGAACGCCTTGCATGGCCCCGCTCTTGATGCGGACCTTCTGGCCAATCACGAGTTCTCTGTAGGGTTCCATTCGCTGTCCGCAGAAGCCGGAACGCAGGAACTCAATCTCGGATTCCGGAAGCGGAATGGGGCCCCTGCTGTTCCCCACGATGCGTAACACTCCGCAAGACTGCAGAACCCTGGTCCGCTCGCGGCAGTTGATATGCACAAACAGATAGTTGGGAAACAGCGGCAGGATCACTTTTACTCGTTGCCGGTTCTTCCAAACGCGGATCGTCTCATAGACGGGAAGAAAGGATTCAATTTCCTGCATTTGAAGATGCTTGGCCACAGACTTTTCGTTTTGCGGAATGGTGAAGACGGCGAACCACTGGCGATCGCTCGCGCCGCCCTTTGGTGCAAGGTCCAACGTGACCTGAGAGCCAAACGGTTGACCGATCGCCAGCAAACTCACCCGATGCCTCCCGTCGAACCGGAGCCTAGCGTAAAAGGTTAAGCGGCGCCTCCATCCTGCGTGAAAGGTGAAGCACTTATTCGCGCTGGAATATCAATTGCACATGGCTTCGCCAGCCTGACTTAGCAAACCTGCTCCACGCTAAGCCCCCGATCCGATCGTCGCCATGCCACACGGCCATTCGCCAGGGAGACGAACACCCAAGGCAACTTCTCCTGCTATGCAATCGATCGTGAGCGCATCAGCCCATCGATCCGTTGAACCAGGGAGGAGACTACTTGCTCTGGGACCGGCGAGTCTTCCTGCTAAATGGAACCAATTGTAAACCAACACCCCCAGTTCCACAAACCTAAACTTGTGAGAATTGGCACTGAAAAGTGACGGTGATTCATCTCTCTCAACCGATTTTGAATCTATCATAGTAATAAACACAAGCTCTATAAGATAATTGTAATCAATAGGATGGAGCGAACTCCCCGGCTTCGTCCCAGTTCCTGTCGGATCAAGGACTGGCGCGCATCCTTACCTGCATTCTACAAGGAGGGCGCTCCAAATCCTGCTATTTAAGCACGCTCAACGCCGCGGCGCCCAGTGCGAATTGGGAGAACAACTGCGACCAGTTAAGAAGACCCTGCATCGCAGATGGCTTGATGGTCTTCTCCGGAACCACGATCGTATCGCCCGGATTTATGCGCAGGTTGTTGAACTCGCTGCCGGTCCAGATTGTCTTGCCCCTTACGCTGCTTACCACCTCCCCGTCGGCGCGGATGATGAATTCATGGTTCCGATCAGCGTCCCGGTTGGGTCCACCGGCCAGTTGCAAGTAGGTCCCGGCCCTTCGCGCCTGCGCGTACAGGAAGGAATTCTGATCGTACACCGCGCCTACCACATTGACGGTGGCCGGAACGGGCGGAATTACAAAGCGGTCTCCGTCCTCAAGAGTGATGTCGGGAAAGCTGCTCGTGCCGCTGCTATCGGGCGTAAATCTCAGTACGACACGACCCGTGGCGCGAATTTGCCGCAGGCTTGCAAGAATATCTCGTTCGCTGTTCTGGGCCGAGGCGGCGCTGGTCAGATCCTGCGACGAAGTCGAAGACGACGCCATGGCCAGGGTGCTTCGCTGCATTTCCATGCTCAGACTCTGCACGTATTCGTCGATTCTGGCCTGCTGCAGGGCGCGCGTCGACTCACGGGTGAATTCCGAGCCGTAGAGGTATGCACTGGGCGTAAGCCCGCCGGCCCGCTCCACCAGATGGCGCAGCGTTTCTCCGGGCTGGACTGTGTACACGCCAGCATGCACGAATTCGCCGTCCAGTCTAACGATTTTTGTCTGCTGTGCGATGGGTACCCGGATATCGGCCTCCGATAAGATGGAGACTACGTCGCTTGCCTGTAGTTCGAGATCCTGGGAAACGTCATGTTGCAGCACGAGCTTGCCTAAATCGAACGGGATCAGAGTGGTCTTCAGGGTGTCGGGGTCGAGCCGCTCGATGACGGCATAATTCCAATCGATCTCCGGCGCGAGCGCCCGAATCTCGGTTCGCTGCGCCGGGGGCAGGAACCGACCGGTGGAAGTAGTCTGCGCGGTTGCCAGGGAAGAACTGCCGGCGCGCTGTTGAGCGCTCAGGTTTTGGTTTTGCTGCAATCCAGACTGGTCTTGCTGATATCCAGGCTGTCCTTGCGGATATTCAGATTGTCCCTGCTGATACCAAGACTGGTCCTGCTGATACCCAGGCTGTCCCTGCTGATACACAGGCTGTCCTTGCTGATACACAGGCTGATTCGATGTGCTCCTGCTTTCCTGGAGGGAACGTTGCATTGTAATGGCGTGGTTTTCCGCGGGTTGCCGCAGATTGTCGAAGCCAGGTATGGGCTCAAACTCCGGGGCGGGCAGTCCAAGCTGCGCCCGCTTCCACCAGTAATTCCGAGTGATGAGCGATTCCTTATCCGGAATCAGATCGCTGATGCGCATGCCGGGGCGCCAGGCAAAGCGGCCCGGATTGGCAATGTTGCCGCGCAGGATGACCGTCTTGCGGTATATGGGCACGATGGAGAAGACGCTCACCAGGTCGCCGTCGGCCAGCGGAGTGGCCAGGCCGCTGGCGTCGTAGGCCACCTCCATGGCATGCCGGTCGCTATGATTCTCAATGCGCTCGATTGAGACGCGCGCCTCCGAGGCTACGGAAGTGACGCCTCCGGCATTGGCGAGAAGACCGGCAAGCGACTCATCTGCCCGCAGCTCGTAGATGGCGGGATAGCGCACGCTGCCGGTGACTGCGGCCTGGGGGCCGGCCGGGGGAATGAAGATCACATCTCCGGACTGGAGCTTCACGTCTTTCGACTTATCGCCGTCGACTAGCAGGTTATACAGGTCGAAGTCCGTTACCACCGCGCTGCCGCGGCGCAACTGGATGTGCCGCATCGAGCCTTGCACCGATGGCCCGCCGCTGGCAAAAAGCGCATCGACCAGCGTGCTCAGCGAACTCACCGTATAGACGCCGGGACGCCGCGCTTGCCCGGAGACATACACCTGGACGGCGCGAATCTGACCCACATCCACGGTAAAATCGAAGTTGCGATAGACACGCCCGATGGCGCCGCGCAGATGCGCGCCGAGCGCCGAAAAGGACATATCCGCCACATGCACCGGACCAATCTGGGGAAGAAATATTTCTCCCGAGCGGTCCACCCGCACGTTGGTCTGGAAGCTTACCTGTCCCCATACGCGGATGCGCAACTCGTCGCCGGGCCCGATGACGTAATCGGGCGGAACCGGAGTCATGTCAAGCGGCGCAAAGGTGGACGGCACGCTGCTGAACAGATTCGCTCCGTAGATGGGCAGAACCTGGCCGGTGGTCGAGGCGACGAACTTTTGGAACTCGGTCAGCGGCTCCGGCGCAAGCGGCGCTTGCCGCGCCTGATTCCGTGCGGTAGTCTGCCGGGACAATTGCTCAATATCTGAATAATTGCGATTCGGATTCCCGGACTGAGTGCCGTATTCACCAGGCAGCGGGGAGCCCGTTTGCTGAGCCGGGAGCGTAGTGGTTCCTTGCTGAGTCTGGCTGGAGCACTCCGGCGCATTTGCCAGCAGAGGGTCGGAGCAATCGGTCGCGCTCGGACTCTCCGCCCCTGCCGAATTGCCACCCTGGGATGGCAGTTGCGCGTACAACGCTGTCGTAAGCGACGATATCAGGATAAGAAGCCCAATCTGCCTTACCTTGCCAGCCCGCGATGCGGGCCGATCGTGGGCAGAGCCGGGACGGCAGCCGACTATTCCCCATCCGCACTTAAAAAAATTCATATCCCACAAGTCTAACACGGGCCATGAGCTGTCTTACAAAGGTGTCTGACGTGGGCTTGAGGGCGCCGCTTGCCCGGTCCGCGCCGCTGGCGCAGCCGCCTTGGGACTCCGGTTTTGCGGCCAGGACGGCGCCATCGCTTGAATTTCTGCTGGCCTGTCTTGAGGGCGGACGCGGACGAAAAACCTCGGACAGATTATACTCTAATACTATTAACTAAATAAGCAATAAATAGATTACCAACGCAATGTTCGTTGTCCCGGACGCCCCTATAAAGGGCAGGCAAATACACTCTGTCCTGCCTTGTCGGCCGCTTGGCAAGCGGCGTGGCGTGTTGAATCGATCTCAAGCTGAGGGTTGGACCGTTTCGTCCGCTCCGCGGCGATCTTCTCTATATTCTATTTCTGCGCGCGCATGCAATAGTGGAATTGTTGATTCATGTATTATTAACGTCCATCGGATTCATCACTTGCAGATGTGACCAAAACGGTTTAGTTTGCCAAATTGACGAAAATTTTTTTGCCGTTCGGCATAGAGTCTGTTATGGTAAATAAATGCGCCGCCATGACGGGAGCTTTTCTATTGCACGGAGATGTGTTGCGTTGACGCAATGAGCAACGATGATCGAGGATTGTCTCGGCGGATTCAACAGAGGTGAGAGGCAAGCCCATTGACGGCATCAAAGCCGGAAAGCATCGTTTCCCTTTTCTCAGCTTGCTAACCAAAACCAAAATGATCAGTCTAACCCCCGGGGGGTCATTTTGAACGCTAATTCGCTCGTCACTGTAACCGTTGAAGACAAGGCCATGGATCGACCCCATCAGCGTGGTGCTTACGGCGGCGCGGATGGGATGGAAAGACGGAGGACGGCTCGCGACCATTCTTCGGCTGATCGTTCCCCGCTCTCTCTGTGCGATAGGCGGCCGAGCCCCTGGTCGCAGTCGGGCACCAAGCGCCTCTTCGACTGCGTCTGTGTTCTATTCGCGCTGCCTCTGCTGGTTCCGGTCTTGCTGGCGATCGCCCTGGCGGTGCGGTTGACATCGTCCGGTCCCGTCCTCTTCTTGCAGAAGCGCATGGGCCTACATGGCCGGACCTTCACCATTCTTAAGTTCCGAACCCTGATCCACGCAGCGGATAGAGCGCACCATGCGGTCACCACGGCCGGCAACCAGCACTTCACCCCGGCAGGCCCTTTTCTGCGCCGCTGGAAGCTCGATGAGCTGCCCCAGTTGTTGAATGTGCTTTGGGGGGATATGAGCCTGGTAGGCCCCCGCCCCAAGATGCCGGAACATGTGATTTCCAATCTCAAGTGCCGTCCGGGGATCACGGGCGCTGCCACCATCGCCTTCGCTCGCGAGGAGGAGGTTCTCGACCGTGTGCCCAAGCATCATTTGGAATCCTTCTATCACGCGGTCGTTCTTCCCGCCAAACGCCGGCTCGACGCGGAGTACATGGCCAGCGCCACCTTTCTTTCCGATTTCAAGCTCATTGTCAATAGCGTATTGCGCCGCTGGGACAGATCTATCATGGAAGGCCTGCTCAATACCGGGGCATTTGAGGCAGAAGACAGGATGCTGCTTTCCCGAGCGTCTGATCAGAAAACGGCCTTCACCCGCGTGCCGATGCCGCCCAGCGTGGACCGGCCCGCCCCGGCGGAGCAAATCGCGGCTTTCTGATTGGTTCCGGTTTTATTCGGCCAGGAAGCCTCATCCGTCTCCATCGAATCTGCATAGCTGAGGACACCATGGCGAAGTATTCGATTGTCGTGCCCTTTCATAACGAAGAAGAGAACGTTACCGTTTTATATGCTCGCCTCAAGCAGGTGATGGAGCAGGTGGGCGATAGTTTTGAGCTGGTGCTGGTGGACGATGGCTCCAGCGACCGCACCTATAAGCTGCTGGAAGAGATAGCCGCGGTCGATAGCCGCGTGCTGGCGATCAAGCTGCGCCGCAACTTCGGCCAGACCTCGGCGCTGGCCGCGGGCTTCGATCATGCCTCGGGCGAGTTCATCCTGGCCATGGACGGTGACCTGCAACACGATCCCAACGATATTCCCGGCTTCATCGAAAAGCTCGAAGAAGGCTACGACGTGGTCTCCGGCTGGCGCAAGGAGCGGATCGACAATTTACTGATGCGGCGCATTCCCTCGCGCTGCGCCAACTGGCTGATGGCCAGGCTCTCCGGCGTGAAGATTCACGACTTCGGCACCACCTTCAAGGCCTATCGCCGCCAGACGATTCAAAGCATTCCGCTCTACGGCGAGATGCACCGCTTCATTCCCGCGCTGGCCAGTTGGCATGGCGCGTCAATCTGTGAGGTTCCCATCAGGAATCTGAAACGCGAGCGGGGCAAGAGCCACTACGGCATCGGACGCACCTTGGGCGTGTTTTTTGACCTGCTGACCATCCGCTTCCTGCTCAAGTACATGAGCCGGCCGCTGCACTTCTTCGGCAGCTTGGGCGCATTGGGCATCGTCGCGGGCAGCATCATCTCCGCCATTCTGATGGGGATGAAGATTCTTGACCCGCACAAGAGCATCTTGAATCTGCATGGACCGCTGTTTGTGATTGGCGCGGTGCTGATTGTCGCCGGCATCCAGATGCTGGCCATCGGTCTGCTGGGCGAATTGCAGGTGCGGCATTACTACACCTTGGAGCATCGCGCGCCGTATGCCGTCGACCGGCTGGTGCGCCTGGCTTCGCCGGAAGAGCAGAGTTTGTTGTCGGATATGTAAAAAGGCAGGGAACAGCCACCCAAGGAGTAACGGATCGATGCCCCGGCCTATTTATTTCGGGGCTGTTGGCGGGGGAACGGGCTCGGTAACCTTCACGATCCGGTCGGCGTCGACATTCTCGAGCGTCTGCACGATTCCGCTGGGCCAATTGATCTCAACCGTTGTGGCCCTGATTTCCGCGCCGAGACCGAAGTGCACAGGTCCAAGACTCGATGAGGCAAAGCACACGCTCGAAGTCTGGTGATTATATTGCACCCCGGCTTTGGTTACGACCTTGATGCGCGCTCCGATGCCGTCGCGATTGCTTTTCACGCCGCGCAGGGCAAAATCCAGCCAGTGTCCGGCGTTAGGACTGCGGTTCATCCACAATTCAGCGTCCCGGTCCAGAGCGGTGACCACCGCATCGATGCGGCCGTCGCCGTCGAAATCGCCGAAGGCGCACCCGCGATGGCGGGCGGAAGTCGAGTTGACGAAGCCCGCCTCGGATGTCAGGGCTGCCCATTTCCCGCTGGCGCCGAGATTGCGAAAGACCGTGTTCGGCTGGTTGACGCTGGCTCCGGGAGCCCACTTCGAAAGAACGTGTCCTCGCGTCACAAACAGATCTTTCCAGCCATCGTTGTCGAAGTCGTAGAGCGCCGCTCCGTAGCCCGACATGGGCATACTGAGCTCGCGCATTCCGCTGGGCGCCGTCGCTTCGACGAAATCGCCTTTCCCGGTGTTTAGAAAGATTGGAAACGTCTGGTTGTTGAGCGCGACATACGCGATGTCCGGATAGCCGTCGTTATTGATGTCGCGAAAATCCACCCCCATCCCGGAGATGAACACGTTATCCTCCGGCAGCGCGACATTGGCCTGAAAAGCCACTTCCTCAAACTTGTTTCCCAGGTTACGGAAAAGGAAGTTATATTCGGCATCGTTGGTCACAAACAGGTCCTGCCTGCCGTCCAGGTCGTAGTCCGCCATTCCCACGCCCATCCCCTTGCCCACGTGGTCCCGAATACCCCACTCCTTGGAAACATCCTTGAAGGTGCCGTCGCCCTGATTGAGAAAGAGCTGGTTGGGAAGCCCCTTGTAGTAGCGGGGGTGGCAATAGTCCGCGACGCCCTTGTTGAGGCACAGCGGCTGGTCGGTGTAACTCCATTGCAGGTAGTTGACAATGAACAGATCGAGCAGACCGTCATTGTTCACGTCCACCCAGACCGCCGCCTCCGCCCACAACGGGCCGTACTCCGGATCGTTCCACTTGTCCAGGCCGGCCTTTTTGGTCACGTCGGTAAAGGTTCCGTCGCCGTTGTTGTGGTAGAGCGTGTTGCCGTGAACGCCGGTGACGAAAAGGTCCGGAAAGCCGTCATTGTCGTAGTCGCCGACAGCGACCCCGATATCGAATCCGCTGCCTTCAAGTCCGGCCTGCGCCGTCACGTCGGTAAAGACGCCGTTGCCATCGTTGCGAAATAGACGGTTGAAGTACTTGGGGGAGGATTTTTTCAGGGTCGCGAGGTCGGCGCCGTTGGTGAAGAAGATATCCGGCCGGCCATCGCCGTTATAGTCGAAGACCGCTACGCCGCCGGCCATGGTTTCAGGAACGTTCTTGGCCGGGCTGGCGCCGTTTTCAAGATGAAACGGGAGCTTCTTGAGTTCGAAACGTATCGGCGAGGGCGGCTGCTCCTGGCCTGGCAAAGGACCGCCAGGCGCCAAGAACGTGAGAACCAGCGCCGGCAGAACCAGAACGTGAGCCAGTAGTTTGCGCATGCGAATATGGATGAGGAGGTGACGGCGAGCCACTCCCGATGGGTTGAACTATCAGGGAGAAAACCAGAATAGCACAGCGTGTCACCGGGATCCCATCCAGCCGGGAAACGGCCTTGTACTCCGATTGATGGAGTCTCAAAATGAGCGATTTCAATAAGGCGCTGACGGCAAAGCAGACCATCTCTCCCAAAAAGGCGCAAAAATTAGCAGCATTGCAACCAGCTTTTCATCCGTCACTCACGGAGATTGTCATACTTCCATGCGACCATGCTCCCAAGGAAGTAACGAAGGGAGCCCGAACCCTTCGTGAGGAGTGATAGCATGGCAGTTACCGCGACAGCCGGCTTCCTAGCTCCAAATTCCGCACGGGCCACTTTCACAGGCCGCGCGCGCGCCAACAGCCGCAGGCATATCACCCCGCAGGCGGGGCGTGCCCTTGAAATCCTGGGCCACGCGATCGAATACCTCGCCGACGAATTTGCGCATGAAGGCGGGCCGCTCTCGGCACACGACGGACGGGTGCAGGCTGTGCAGTTGCTCATGGCGCTCAATCGCCAGGTGTACTTCGAGTGCCCGGAGGCGCCAACCTCCGGTGAGCGCTGGCGTTCGTTCCTGCGTTCTCACATGCCGTGGCTCCGCCCCAGGGACGCTTTCAAGGTTGCGGAAATCCCGCGCTGAATCCATGCCGAGCACTCGCTTGAGGGAATGCCCCTCTAAAGGCTGTTTGGGGGCATGGTACGCCCGCACACGATGGCGGAACCAAAGGGAAGAATCCGCTGGTCCGCAACCGAGCCGGCGCGCTTGAGCGATCCGAGGCGGCGTACTCTCCTATCCGGCGCGGACTATCATCAACCTGTGCAAACCCAAACCAAACTGGGCGATATTCTTGCCAATGCGATTACACATGGGATAGGCGCCATGCTTGCCCTGGTGGGCGCTGTGTACCTGATTGCCGCGTCAACGCGGGGAACCGCCTGGCAGATCGCCGGTTGCGCGACCTTCGCCAGCACCCTGGTGCTTGTTTACACATGTTCCACGCTCTACCACTCACTGGCGCGGACGCGGGCGCGGCATGTGTTTCACGTGCTCGACCACTCCTCCATCTACCTGCTGATCGCCGGCACCTACACGCCTTTCACGCTGGTCTCGTTGCATGGGCCGGTGGGCTGGCTGCTGTTCGGCGTTGAGTGGTCGATGGCCATCGCGGGGGTGATCTTCAAGAGCTTCGCCGTGGACCGGTTCGCCGTGGCGTCGGCATTGGTCTACCTGTTTCAGGGCTGGTTCGTGGTCTTCGCGGCCCGCCCGCTGCTCCACACCATCGGCTGGCACGGGATGATGTGGCTGGGCGCGGGTGGATTGGCGTACACGCTCGGCATCGCGTTCTTCGCACTCGACAGGCTGCGCTACTTCCATGCCACCTGGCATGTGTTTGTCCTGGCCGGCAGCATCGCCCACTACTTTGCCATTCTTTTCTACGTCGTTCCAGCGCGGCCGTAAGCCGTTTGCCTCTGAAGCCTTTCTGGAATGGCTGAAGGGATGGACCATCGGCGGCAGATCGCTTGAATAGTATGATGGGGAACGAGTTCAATCACAGTCATCTCGGACGGAATCGACCGTGGCGAAATATCTGGTAACCGGCGGGGCAGGCTTTTTTGGCGGCATTCTCAAGAACAGGCTGCTGGCCGACGGCGCCGAGGTGGTCAGCGTGGATCTGGTGCCGGACACGGCCCGGCATCCTGCTCTCACCAGTGTGCAGGCCGACATTCGCGACGAGCAGGCCATGCGGGCCGTCTTTGCCGCGCATCGGTTCGACGCGGTGTTTCATATTGCCGCGATGCTGGCGCATGGTCGCATGAACCGCGAACTGCTGTGGACCAGCAACGTGGACGGAACCGGCGTAATTGCCCGATGCGCGCGCGAGGCCGGGGTGCGCAAGCTGGTCTTCACATCCAGCAATTGCCTGTGGGCCAGCAACATGGGGCGCCCGGTGAGGGAAGACGATCCGCCCGCTCCGGTGGAGGTCTACGGGGAGTCCAAACTGGCCGGCGAGAAGCTGCTGGGCCAGTTTGCGGACGGCCTGGATGTGGTGATTCTGCGCTGCCCCACGATCATCGACAGCGGGCGGCTGGGGCTGCTGGCGATTCTGTTTGAGTTCATTCGCGAGAACAAGACTGTTTGGGTGGTTGGCTCAGGCGGCAATCGCTACCAGTTCATCCATGCGGGCGACCTGGCGCAGGCATGCGTGCTGGCAGTGGATTTTGCAGGCTCAGGCACCTTCCACGTGGGCAGCGACAACGTTCCCAGCCTGCGGGAGTGCTACGAGGCCGTCATCGCCGAGGCCGGCAGCCGTTCGCGGGTACGTTCATTGCCCAAGGGGCCGGCGCTGGCGGCGATGCGGCTGGCGCACAGGCTGAAAATCTCGCCGCTGGGCCCCTATCACTACCGGATGATCGCCGAGGATTTCGTCTTCGACACCAGCCGCATCCGAGAGGCGATGGGCTGGCGGCCCACGGTGACCAACAGCGAGATGCTCACCTTGGCTTACCGGTACTATGCGGAGAACCGCGAGGAGATTCTGGCGCGGGAGAATGTCTCAGCCCACTCGCGGGCGGCGGAGATGGGGATTCTGCGTTTATTAAAGTGGATTTCATGAGCCAGCTTGCCGCGCCTTGTTCCGAAGACCGCTTTCGCGCGCCTGGGGCGATCTTCTGGACCGCATTCCTGGTGCGGGTGGCCTACATCACCCTGGCCCACACCTACCGCATCCCGGCCTACAATCACCACTTCGAATTTGCCTGGGAGACGGGCCGGGTGGCAGCGTCAGTGGCGGGCGGGCACGGGTACAGTTCCCCGTTCAGCGGCGACACCGGCCCGACTGCCTGGATGGTTCCGGGCTTCACGCTATTACTCGCCGGGGTCTTCAAGGTCTTCGGGATCTATACCCCTCTATCCGCATGGATTATTCAGACCATCGATAGCCTGTTCCAGGCGCTGACGGCCCCACTGGTCTATGAGATGGGCGCGCGGTTGGTGGGGCGGCGCAATGGCCTGTGGGCGGCGTGGATCTGGGCGCTCTATCCAGGGATCATGCAGTACGGCGTGAAGTGGATATGGGAGACCTCGCTCTCAACCATGCTGTTTGCCGCGGTGCTGGTGCTGGGGATGCGGATGCGCGGAATCGGCGCTGGCGCTCCGGAAACGCACCGGGCACGGGACTGGGCGCTGTTCGGGCTTCTCTGGGGCGCGATCTCCATGTGCAATCCGACTCTGCTATTGATGGCGCCCATCCAGGGAGTGTGGATTCTTGCCGGCTTGCCACAGCGGAAAAATCTGCTGAAGGGAGCGGCGCTGGCACTTCTGGCGGCCGCAATCAGTGGGGTGGTGGCCACGCCCTGGGTGGTGCGCAACTGGATGGTGTTTCACGCCTTCATCCCCACCAGGGACAACTTCGGCGCGGAAGCTGCCATGGCCTGGGCGCCTGAGTCCGAGGGCTTTCCCTGGGGAGCGACGGTGCCGACGCTGGAGGCCGCTCCAGAACACAAGCTCTACGCACAGATGGGTGAGCTGGCCTACGTGAAGATGCGCGGAGATCTTGCATGGAAGTGGGCCCGAGCCTATCCGGTGCATTTCTGGAAGCTGGTGGCACTGCGGTTCTATATGTTCTGGGCCAGCGTGCCGCACACCACGGGGCCGGTATGGGTTGAGGTTGTCCGGTCATCCGGGCACTGCCTGAGCTCTATTGCCGGCATTCTGGGTGTGCTGCTTGCGCTACGCCGCAGACTTCCGGCGGCTGGGCTGTTTGCCTGCGCGGTGGTCCTGCTGCCGGCGATTTACTACTTCATCAGCGCCGGATCGCGCTTCCGCAATCCGCTGGAGCCGTTCTTCTGCGTGCTAATCGTGTTCCTGTTCCAGCAGGCGGAGAGGCGGTGGGGGTTTACGCTGCCGGGGCTGCAGCGGATGTGGCCGATGCGGCCGGGATGCACCGTAGTCAGTGCTAATTGACCTTTGGCCCACAAAGCCAGCACACTGCTTTGCCATTCTTTTCTACGTCGTTCCGCCTGGCCGCTGATGCGGCGGTCAGTTTTCAGTGGTTAGTTGTCAGTACGCCGGCCACTGACAACTGAAAGCTGACGACTGACAACGCACAGGTTCTGGCGGTTGGGAGGGTTTTTTTTGATAAGCCTGCCGCGGATGTGGTTGGCGGCAACGATCCAAGGGACGAGGATCGAGAAGAGGAAGCGGGCCCGGAGAATACGCGGCCCGGCGCGGCGAATGGAGTTCCAGTCGAGGTGGTACGCGAACCAGGCTTCGAGCGCGAGTACAGCCAGCAGCGGGACGACTGCCCACCACCCTACGGACGAAGACCTGTCCGTGAGGAGCCCGGTCCAGAGCAGGCTGAGAAGGGCCAGGACCTCGACAATACAACGGGCGGCGTTGCGGAACAGGCGCGCGGGGCGGACGCCGAGAATGCCGTCGCTGATGGAGTAGCTGGCGAGGCGGCGGCAGGCGGACTGGAAGGTGTATTGGGGCCGGTAGAGGGCTTTGGCGCGCTCCACGAAGGCGGGCCTGGTCAGGCGGCGGGCTTCCAGGTCGAAGAGCGTGTCTTCTCCGAAGAAGACCCACTCAGGAAAGCCGCCGATGCGCTGCCAGAGGCCTTTGCGAAAGGCCATGGAGCGGGCAGTGCAGGACTTGGAGGGGGTGGAGATTGAGAGCTTGACGCCGAAGAAGGGGGCCGAGGCCAGGTCCCAGACGGTCGCATCGGCGAGGTCGAGGCAGGAGCCGCCCAGAGCGTACTGGGCAGTGGAGGCGATGAGGGGCGCGGTGATGCGGGCGAGCCAGTCCGGCGGATAGGTGCAGCCGACGTCTGTGCAGGCGATGATCTGGGAACTGGCGGCGGCGATGGCCACGTTGCGGCCCCTGGAGATGGGACCGGGACAGCGCTTCAGGTTGCACGATTCGTCGCGGATGGGCAGGAGATTGGGATGCTTCCGAGCGGCATTGAGGAGCCACTCCCAAGTGCCGTCCGTGGAGCCGCCGTCCACAATGATCACCTCGGCGGGCGGAGGAATCTGCTGGAGCAGGCTGGGAACGAGCCTGGCAATATCCTGGACCTCATTGAGGACAGTGGCAACGACGCTGACAGGTTGCATAGGGTAAGTATAGCGGCGCGGGCGCGTTCGGCGATGAGCCGGCAAGGCACGCGCCCCTCCAGCCCGCGGATCGCCGGCAAACCGGGAAGTGCGCCCCTCCCGGCGTTATGGGCGTTAGAAGTTCTAACACACATCTATGAATCATGTGGGCTAGGGCTTCATGTAGCCCTTTTCTTTGTAGTAACGCGCAGCGCCTGGATGCAGAGGAACCTCGTACCCGTTCCACACTGTGTGGACGTTATACGAGAAGTTCAGATGTCTCCATTGCAGGAGCTGCTGCTGTTCGTCCATTGCTTTGGCGACCAGATACGCGAAGTCGTCTGGCATGTCGGCCCGGCCATAGATCGCCGTACCCGTGCGCACGACCGTCGGGATGGGCCGGTCGATCCCGCGATATAGCCCCGCGGGGATGGTCCCGCGCTCCGCGTCGCCATCCTTGGCCAGTTTCGCCAGCAGATCATCCGGCAGCTCGATGAAGTTGAGGTCGAATCTCTGGCTGATCTCCGTCCAGATTCTCCACTCCGGAGCAGTCGTCATGGGGCCGCCTCCCCCGATGACAACATCGAAGTTTTCCTGGTCTTCGGGCGAATTGCCGACGTGGCCGCCCGCGGCCTCAATCACTTGTTTCGAGAGGCCGTAGTAAGCCAGGATGGACGTGGTATCGCCGCCGATCCCCGCGGTCAGGATACGGACTGGCCAGCGTTTCCGCCGTATCTCCGACAGGTTCGTAATTCCCGTCCCCGCTTTGGCCGCCACCATGACATAACTGGGATCCTGGATATTGGCAATCAGACGCAGATTGGTTCTCGGCCCATCTTTCGCGTATATGCCCGTTCCCCGGTACGCGTTGCGCAGGAATTGGATGGCGACCGCGCCGAAGTCGACGGCTCCCAGGCCCGGCGCATTCCGCGGCGCGAGGATCATGGGCACAGCGGAATCCGGTTTGTACGGAGGCGGCATTCTCGCCTCGCTGACGATCCGCGGTGCGTCGGCTGCATTGCAGTTATAGCAAATCTGCACATCGTAGCCGTATGGTTTCATCGCGGCTTGCACTACTTCGGCCATCGCCCCCCAGGGACATAGCCTGCACGCTCCGCCGAAGACCGGCCTTTTCTGTTGAATACCGGTCTGCCCGCCGGAGATGGACGCGGCGGCAAGCAGAACCGCCATCCCGCATGAAAACGAAAGGCGGAATCTCGACACGATGCGACCTCCTCCCCAAAACCCGGCGGACCACACAATCCTGATCCTGCTTGGCGGGATCATACAGCTCCATGACGTCGTTGTTGGCAATCGGCGACAGGGTGAACTCATCGTTGCTGGCCCGGTTTCAGCCCAACATGAGCGGTGAGCGCGCGATTCCTGACAGTGTATACCCCGGCATATTCATGCTGTGAGCGCTTGCGCGGAGCTGCCAGGGCGCCTGGCCCTGATCCAGGCCAAATTGACCGGATTCACGGTTTAGCGATAGAATTGTAGTGTTTGGCGATGCACTCTTCTTGAGGAAGTGCCGGGCTCTGCCGGGATCACCGCTCGAAACCGTGGCGTGTGCGCGGCCCGCTTGCCCGTGACAGTTCTCTCTGTATGCGCCCCAATCACGCGGTATACGATTTTTGATTGCGCCCTCGTTTTGTTGCCGGAGCGCTGGAGGATTTGTTATGTACGCGGTGATTCGCACCGGTGGTAAGCAGTACCGGGTCGCTCCGGGTGACGTGGTGAAGATCGAGAGCGTGATTTCACAGGGCAACGCGGACGAGACCGTCAAGACCGTCGAATTCAGCGACGTGCTGGCGGTCAGCGGCGAGCCTGGCACCCTGGCCAAGCCGGCAACCGCCAAGGTGACCGCCGAAGTGCTGGGCGAGGGCCGCGGCGACAAGATCCTGGTCTTCCACCTGAAGCGCAAGAAGCAGTATAAGAAGCTGCAGGGGCACCGGCAGAACTATACCGAGGTGCGCATCAAGGCCATCGAGGCCGACGGCGTGACCTACACCGCCGCCAGTTAGGCAGCGCAGGAAAATTCAGAAGGGGATGCGGCAATGGCACATAAGAAGGGTGGAGGCAGCTCCACAAACGGACGCGACTCCAATGCGCAGCGGCTGGGCGTAAAGGCCTTTGCCGGCGAACTGATTACCGGCGGCTCGATCATCATGCGCCAGCGCGGCACCCGCATCAAGCCGGGCGTCAACGTGGGCCGCGGCTCCGACGATACGCTCTTCGCCAAGGTCACGGGCCGGGTGAAGTTTACCGATCACGGCAAACTCGGGCGGTTTGCCTCGATCGAGCCGGTTGCAGCTAAGTAAGAAGACTCAACCTCCATGAGAAAAGGGCCGCGGCGTCCCCGCGGCCTTTTCTTGCGCGCGGCCGCGTCGGTAACTCGCGCCTGCGCCAAATGAGAAGGGCCGGACCTTGATGGGGTCCGGCCCTTTTTGTCTTCGAGCGATGCGCAGCCCGCGCTACAATTCCGATTCGCGGCCCTTCAAGCTCCGGTTCAGCACCTTCTCCACAACCCGCTCGACATCGGTCAGGAAGAAACTGTTGGCGGGCTGCTGCACGGCAACCTGGGTTCCGGTGTGGCCCAGCGCGGAGGCAATCTCGTTCCAGCGGTAGATGGTTGAGTTGGCCGGCATGACCACTGGCTTACGGGCCGGCTCGGGCGCCGCGCAGTAGGCTACCCAGATTCCCAGCGACACCAAAACAACCGACTGGTAGACGAACTGCAGGGGAGCTGTCAGTGAAGTGTTGTGCGATATCAAGGAAACAACGACGAAGTCATTGGCGGACATCACGCCAAAGCCCAGTGCGATCCCGAAGGCCATGTCGCGAACGGAGATACGCAATGCATTCATGCTCAGGCACAGGAAGCCGAGGAGGCACAACTCAAGGATGCTGACCGAGCGCATCAAACCGTCCCCAATATCGGGAATGATGAGAATTCCCCGGTGTGCAAAGGAGATGGAAGAAAAGGTCACGATGACTGAGGCGAGGACCGCCCAGCGGAAGATCACGATCCCGAACTTCATGAGCCCCGAGAACGCCGAAAGCGCGGAGCGGAAGACCTCAATGCAAACAAAGAACAACAGCACGGCGCTGGCGATATACACCGCCCAGAACAGGTAGAAGTAGCTGATGAGCCACATTTGCCAGCGAAAAATCATGTCCCCCGAGAGCAGGAGAAAAAGCACCGGCGTCGAGGCCACGCGCAACGCCAGGTAAGCGCCCATCGCCGGAAAACGGCGATACATGCCCTTCTTCCAAAACAGGAAGGCAAGAACGGCCGAAAGCACAAACTCCGCCGCGCTCATGAGGGACATTGCGAGATGTGAAGACATGTAGGGCTACCCACCGTCCTGACAACATAATCATAATAGCGCCGAATGCCCCGCCGCTCAACTGTAAAGCGTATTTCCCGCCTACACTTTCGTGTTATTACCTCTGTTTCCACTGGCCGGAGGCGGCATTAGGGGCAGGTGGGCAGTCCGGGCACACACTGCGGAATCGGGTTGCTGGCAGTTGCCGACTGGTGGCTCGGGATGGTGCGCGGGGCCGAAGATGAGACGGAAGCGGCAGCAGCGCCGGCGACGACAATGGACAGAGCAAAGATGCGGATGACGAGTTTCATATTTGGTAACCTCCCATAGAATTGAATTGACAGGAAAGACATCTTCCTGCATCCTGGAATCGTAGCGGAAAAATGTCTACAAGTCCAATTATTTCAGATAACTATCCAATAAGTAACGGTACGGATTACTAACGTCACATCCTGCGTTGGCAATTTATGGATGATAACCGGTTTTGCGGCCATGCCTCGTCCCTCCCCCTGCACCCTCCCCGCATGCTAAAATAGGACCAGGAGAATTCGCGTAAAGCCCCTGTCTTTCAAGCGGTTAATCCCCTGAATTTCGACCCGGAACTGCAATCTGGAGACCGCGCCCGCCTGGAGCTCGAAGCGAAAGCCCTGCGAACGGAAACCTATGGCGACTGAACCACTGAACGGCACTCCCCCCGGCGACAACGGCGACAACGGCAGCTACACCGGCGAAAACATCAAAATCCTCGAAGGTCTGGAGGCGGTGCGCCTGCGCCCGGCCATGTACATCGGTTCCACCGGCGAGATGGGGCTGCACCATCTGGTCTACGAAGTGGTGGACAACTCCGTGGACGAGGCCCTGGCCGGCTACTGCAAGAAGATCGACGTCGTCATTCACGTGGACAACTCGATCACGGTGGTGGATGACGGCCGCGGCATTCCGGTGGACCTTATGCCGATAGGCAAGGGCGAAATGATGCCCGCCGTACAGGTCGTGCTCACCAAGCTTCATGCCGGCGGCAAGTTCGACGCCTCCACATACAAAGTTTCCGGCGGCCTGCACGGCGTGGGTGTCTCCTGCGTCAACGCCCTCAGTGAGGAGTTCGAAGTCGAAATCTGGCGCCCGGAAAGACCAGGCGAGCCGAGCCACACCTACGAGCAGAGCTACTCGAAGGGAATTCCCACTTCGAAGCTTCTGCAGACCGGAACCTCGAAGAGGCGCGGCACCAAAGTTCATTTTTTACCCGACAAGAGCATCATGGCCGCCACCGAGTTCAACTACGATACCCTGGCCCAGCGGCTGCGCGAGATGGCCTTCCTGAACAAGGGCCTTGAGATCACGCTCACCGACGAGCGCACCGCCGATCCCAAAACCGGCGACGCCCGGCGCGCCGAATTTCGCTACGCCGGCGGCATTGCGGAGTTTGTCAAGCATCTCAACCGCGGCAAGCAAGTGCTGCACGAGAAGCCAATCATGATGGAGGCCTCGCGCGACGGAGTCGAGATCGAGATTGCGCTACAGTACAACGACAGCTACTCGGAGACCGTGTTCAGCTTTGCCAACAACATCAACACCGTGGACGGCGGCTCGCATCTCTCCGGCTTCCGCACGGCGCTGACCCGCACCATCAACGCCATCGGCCAGCAGCTCGGCCTCTTCAAGGACCTTAAGGAAAACCTGAGCGGTGACGACGTGCGCGAGGGCCTCGTGGCCGTGGTCAGCGTCAAGCTCTCGCAGCCGCAGTTCGAGGGCCAGACCAAGGGCAAGCTCAACTCCGATATCGCCGGCACGGTGCAGGCGTTTGTCAACGAGCGGCTGGGCGCGTATCTGGAGCAGAATCCGCCCATCGCCAGGCGCATCATCAACAAGGCCATTGAAGCCGCCCGCGCCCGCGAGGCCGCGCGCAAGGCCCGCGACCTGACTCGGCGCAAGGGCGCGCTGGACGGCGGCGGCCTGCCCGGCAAGCTGGCCGACTGCTCGGAGCGCAACCCGGAGCGCTGCGAACTGTATCTGGTCGAAGGCGAGAGCGCCGGCGGCACCGCCAAGCAGGGCCGCGACCGACGTTTCCAGGCCATTCTGCCGCTGAAGGGCAAGATCCTCAACGTCGAAAAGGCCCGCTACGACAAGATGCTGGGCCACGAGGAAATCCGCGCCATGATCACCGCGCTGGGCTGCGGCATCGGCAAGGACGACTTCGACGCCGCCAAGATTCGCTACGGCAAGATCATCCTCATGACCGACGCCGACGTGGACGGCTCGCACATCCGCACCCTGCTGCTCACCTTTTTCTTCCGCCACATGACGGAGCTGATCAAGCGCGACAACATCTACATCGCGCAGCCGCCGCTCTACAAGATCAAGAAGGGCCGCTTCGAGCAGTACATCAAGGACGACCGCGAGTTTGTGCGGGTGATGGTCAACCGCGCCTCCGAGGGCATGATCGTCCGCCACGGCGAGTCCGCCAGCCGCATCCAGGGCGCCGATCTTACCCGCTTCATGGGCACCCTGAACGAGTACCTCGGCTTCGTCGAAAAGGTGGACAAGCGCATCCGCAATGAAAAATTGACGGAACTGCTGGCCCGCGCCGAACTCGTCCACCGCGCCGACTTCGCTTCCAAGTCTGAGAGCGAGGTCCCGCCCAGGCTGGCCCT
>JBEKZR010000090.1:0-10631 GCA_049509715.1 Occallatibacter sp.
AGGCCAGTGGGTGATGCCCGGAGCATGGACGCATCGGCCTCATCAAGTCACTCCCATCGATGGTGAGGCCGGAATGACTCGTCTTCCTCTTACAAGTGTCCCCTTCAAGGAACATCTGAATGATTTTTCACGTAACCATCCTGAGATGAATTAATAATCGCCCAGTTGAAGCGTCATCTCTATGAACGGTTCAGAAGGTGTTCCAGTGGCCGCATGCACCGCAACATTGCCCTTAACCGGGCTGTCCAAGCTCTTCGGAGAGCACCACAGGCGCGTGCTCACGGCAGCCTATCGCATCACCGGCAGCATGGCCGATGCGGAAGACGTGACGCAGGCCGTGTTTCTGCGGCTCGCAAGCGCGGATGGTCCGGTGACGAATGCCAGCAGCTATCTATACAGAGCGGCCATCAATGGAGCGCTCGATGTGTTGAGGCAGCGGAAGGCCGCCCAGACCGAGCCGCTGGAATATGCCGCGCATGTAGCGGCAGGGCCGGGCAGTTCGCCGGAGACCGCAGCGTCGAGCAGGCAGCTTGGCGCGCTCTTGCGGATTGCAATTGGAGAATTGCCTCCGCGGGCGGCCGAAATGTTCATCCTGCGCTACGTTGAAGAGCACGGGAATCGGGAGATCGCGGCGTTGATGGGCACGTCGCAGGCAGTTGTGGCTGTGACGCTGTTTAACGCGCGGTCGAGATTGAAGAAGCGACTTTCGGAATTTGAGCGGGGAATACGATGAACAGAGATGAAATGCTTTTGAGAAACGCAGTGCAGGCGCTTCAGGCCAACGAGCCGGAAGCTGAGCAGATGGCAGCTTCTGCCCGGCGCGTGGCCGGCAGGCTGGGGATCGACATCGTGAACGAGTCAACAGTCGACGCCATCGCGAGCTGCGATGACCTGCAGCGTCTGTTCGGTCCGTATCGGGCAGGCACGCTGCCGCCTGCGCGCGCGCTTCTGATTGAGGCCCACCTGCGCGACTGCAGCGGCTGCCGGCGCCAATTCAAGGGCGGGTCCGGCGCGGTTCTGGATTGGTCCGCTCCCAAGCCGCGTCGCGTAATTGCCTGGCGTCCACAGACCACCGCATGGGCGCTGGCTTCCGCCGCCGCACTTCTGGTCGCATCTCTTTTTGTCTACAAGGCCTATTGGCAGGTTCCGCCCGGAGTACGCGCCGAGGTGCAATCGATCGACGGGACAGCCTATCGAATCTCCGATAAGGGCGATCACCAACTTTCTCCCGGGGAGATGTTAGGCGAGGGCGAAACCCTGAGAACCAGCGGAGGGGGGCATGCGGTCCTGCGGCTCACGGATGGATCCACGGTTGAGGTGAACGAGCGGAGTGTTGTGGCCGTGGGTGCGCAGGGGCGCAACATGACGGTCGCGCTCGAAAATGGTGCGGTGATTGTGCAGGCCGCTAAGCGCGCGTCGGGCCACTTGTATGTGAAGACTCCCGATTGCCGGGTCGCGGTCACAGGAACCGTGTTCTCAGTGAACTCCGGCCTGAAGGGTTCGCGTGTGGCCGTGCTTGAGGGCTCGGTGCACGTGTTGCACGCAGGGTTGGACACGCTGACAACGGCGGGAAACCAGTTCACCTCCAATGACAACCTGAGCCCCGAGCCAGTGCAGGAGCAGATTGCATGGAGCCACGATCGCGATAAATACCTCGTGCTCCTCGCCCAGTTCGCGGCACTGCAGAAGCAGATCGAACAGATTCCGTTTCCGCAGCCGCGCTATAGCAGCGATCTGCTGAACCGGGTTCCTGCGAATACCACACTGTATATCAGCATCCCCAACCTGGGCGATTTTCTGAGCGAGGCAAATCAGACATTCCACGACCAGTTGAAGAAGAGCCCGGCGCTGCAGGAGTGGTGGAACAGCGGACATGCGAACAACACGGCTGACCTGGATGCGATGGTGGCGAAGGTCCACCAGATGAGCACATATCTCGGCGACGAAATCGTCATCGTGGGGTCCAGGCAGGCGAAGGATTCAGGATTCGCGATCGTTGCGGATGTGAAGCAGGCCGGACTTGAGGACTTGCTGCAGCAGCAGTTCCCTGCGTCGAACTCGAAGCCCGGAATCACAGTGCTCGATCAGAATTCGCTGGCCGCCGCAAGTGCATCGTCGGCGGGCAATCACAGTGTCTACGCGGTGGTGAGGGAACACGAGGCGATCTTCTCTAACAGCGTCGCGACCCTGGCGCTGATCAACGCGCAGTTGAATGCCGGCTCCAGCGGTTTTGCGGCAAGCGGGTTTGGCCAGCAGATATCGGCAGCCTATGGGCGCGGCGCGGGGATCATTCTGGCGGCGGATATCCACCAGATGAAGGGCAATCAAGCCACAAAGATGCATGGCTCAACACAAGCCAGCGAAACGATGGCAAAGAGCGGCATCGAGAACGTGAGCTACCTGATCGCGGAACATCGCGAGGTGAATGGGCAGTCCGAGAATCGTGTTGACCTGCAATTCTCAGGCGCGCGGCAAGGGGTTGTCTCGTGGCTGGCTGCACCGGCGCCCATCGGGTCGCTCAACTTTGTTTCTCCCAATGCGGCGATTGCCGTCGCGGGACTTTCAAAAGACCCCAAGGCCATTGCCGACGATCTAATCGCCATGGCGGCTGCAAACGGCGCGCAATCAAATGGACTCACCGAAGCTGAAGAGAAGTTGCAAATCAACTTCCGCGATGACATTGCGGCTAACCTGGGCGGAGACTTCCTGCTGTCGCTGGATGGGCCGGTGTTGCCGACGCCCTCGTGGAAGGCCGTGATTGAAGTCAACGACTCCGATCGCCTGGAACAAGCCCTGGAGCGAATGACAGCGGCGATCCGCCAACAGGCCAATGCCAACGCGGCGCATTCCATCACGATTGAACCGAGCGACGCAGATGGCCAGCGTTACTATTCGGTCCACGACACGGTAACGGGCAACATCGTGGCTCAATACACCTATGCGGACGGGTACATGATTGTGGCGCCCAGCCGTGCCCTGCTGATCCAGGCGTTGCAGACGTATTCGACCGGGAATTCGCTGGCGAACTCGGCGGCATTCAAGGCATTGCTTCCCAAGGATGCGAATGACAATTACTCTGCGGTTGCTTACCAGAACCTGAGCCCGGTGTTGACACCGTTGCTGGCTCAACTCAGCGGAGAGACGGCGGATGCCGTCCGCGAGTTGGCTGCGGATGCCAGGCCCACTGTGATTTGTGCGCGGGGAGAAGAAAGCCGCATCGAAGCCGCCAGCGACAGCCGTCTTTTTGGCTTTGACTTCCTGACGCTCGAAACTTTGATTCACTCCGGGAACAAACACGCCAACGCAAGCGTAAAAGAGTGACATGGGCGTCATCGATCTGGATGGGGTAGAGGTCCGGCTGGCGAACCGGGTCGTGCTGAACAACCTCACGGGAGAGTTGCACGGGCAGGCCATTGGCCTGCTCGGCCCCAATGGCGCGGGGAAATCCACGCTGATCAATACGCTTCTGGGGTTTCATCTCCCTTCCAAAGGCAAGGCCCGCGTCTTTGGCCTCGACACCCACAAAGACCGGGCGGAGAT
This sequence comes from Occallatibacter sp., assembly GCA_049509715.1. Classification (GTDB taxonomy): domain Bacteria; phylum Acidobacteriota; class Terriglobia; order Terriglobales; family Acidobacteriaceae; genus Telmatobacter. The sequence goes on from JBEKZR010000090.1 coordinate 3,541, forward strand.
TCGCGGTGGCATCGGATTCATGCCTGAGAACGATTCGTTCATTGGGAACATGAGCGGTGTCCGCTTCGTCCGCTACATGGCCGAGCTGGCCGGCCTGCCATCGGGAGTCGCACTGGAACGGGCCCATGAGGCCCTGTTCTACGTGGGACTCGGCGAAGTGCGCTACCGCAAGGTAAATACCTACTCGCTGGGCATGAAGCAGCTGGTGAAGCTGGCCCAGGCGCTGGCGCACGGGCCGAAGCTGCTCATCCTGGATGAACCCACCAACGGCCTCGATCCCGTCGCCCGCCAGCGCATGATTCAACTCATCAAGGACATTCGCAAAGAGGGCAGCATCCGGCTGCTTATCTCGTCGCATCTGTTGCGCGACATTGACCAGACCTGCGATGAAGTCCTGATCCTGAAAAACGGCCGGATCGCCTCATTGTGCAACATTGAAGAAGAGCGGCGGTCGAACCGCAGCTTCATGGAACTCGAGACAATAGGCGCAACCGAGCGCTTTTCCGTGAGCATCCGCGGGCTCGGCTGCGAGTGCGCGACATTTCCCGGCGGACGCATCAAGCTGGTGATCCCCGACCATATTGAAGTGCGCGATCTTTATGTCATCGCCTCTGATCAGGGAGTGCAGATCCGGCGCATGAACCAGAGGCGGGATTCGCTTGAAGATATCTTCCTGCGCGCAATGGACAACGACCAGGAAAGGACCGCAAATGGCAGTCTATAAGCGCAACTACTCGGCATATACAGGCACGGTGACGCCGGTGTGGACGCGCGTCCTGGTGCTGGCCCGCTATGCATTTGAAGAAGCCTGGTCGTCGAGAATAACGGTTGGACTTTTCATCTTCTGTCTGGTCCCCTGCGTCCTGTCTTTGGTGGTGATTTACCTTGCCGATAACCCCATCGCGCGGGCTCTTATCGGAGGCCGTTGGCAGGAGATGATTGCCATCGATGCGAAGTTCTTCCTGAAGGTCCTTCAGACTCAAGCGTGGCTCGCATTGGTCATGGCTTCGTGGATCGCTCCCCGCCTGATCACCTTCGACCTGACGGACAATGCCTTGCCGATCCTGTTGAGCCATCCCATTTCGCGCTTCGGCTACGTGTTCGGCAAGTTCGTTGCGCTGTTTGGATCGCTGTCGCTGATCACATGGATCCCCTGTCTGCTGCTCTTTGCCGACCAGAGCTATTCTTCCTCTCAACCCTGGGCAATGAGCAATCTTCAAATCGCCATGGGCCTGCTGGCAGGGTCGGTAATCTGGATTGCCTTTCTCTCCGTGCTTGGACTCGCGCTCTCTTCCTGGGTTAAATGGCGGGTGGTGGCCACGGGCGTCATCTTTGCGGCGGTCTTTGTGCCCGCCGGCGTAGGAGCCATCGTAAGCGCGGTGCTGCGCACAAAGTGGGGACTGCTGCTGAACGTTCCTGTCATGATGTCGAACCTGTGGCAGAAGCTGCTCGGCGCCCCGGCGCCAATCAACGAGAGGTTTTCGGTGCCGACGCTGGCCATCGCGGTGATGCTGTCGCTGGCCTGCCTGGTCTGTGTGGGCATGCTGAACAAGCGGATCAGGGCGCGCGAGGTGGTCCGCGGATGAACGACAGAATCATTTTGGAAGACGTGTCGAAGTTCTACGGCGAAGTGCTCGGGGTGAACCGGATCTCGCTGTCGATTCCGCCTGGAATTACCACGCTGGTCGGGCCCAACGGATCGGGAAAGACCACGATCATGAACCTCATGACCGGATTGGTTCAGCCTTCGAACGGACACATCTCGGTTCTTGGACTCTCTCCGGCCGACCAGACGGAACTGTTCAGCATCCTCGGCTATTGCACGCAGTTCGATTTCTTTCCGCGCGGGCTGACGGGATGGCAGTTTGTATTCGATGGCCTGATGCTCCACGGAATGGAAAAAGACCTGGCCGTCGATCTTGCTGCCCAGGCGATCGAGCGCGTGCAGCTTGGCGATGCGGCAGGGCGAAAGATCGCCGGCTACAGCAAAGGCATGCGGCAGAAGATCCGGCTGGCCCAGGCCATTGCCCATCACCCGCGGGTGCTGGTGCTTGACGAGCCGTTGAACGGACTGGATCCGATGGCGCGGGCTGAATCGATAGCGCTGTTTGAAGAACTGGGCCGCCAGGGAATGCATGTGCTGATATCCAGCCATATTCTGGACGAGGTCGACCGCATCTCCGATCGAGTGATCCTGATAACCGGCGGATACCTGATTGCGGAGGGGAATATCCACCAGGTCAGGAAGGAAGTGCGCGAGAAGCCGATGCAGGTGCTCATTCGCTGCGACCACCCCGAGGTGCTGGCGGCGAAGATGTTCGCCATCAATCACTGCGTTGAAGCCAGGCTGCATGCGGATGGCAAGGGCGTTTTTCTGCGTACCGCGGATATCGACCAGTTTTATTCCATGCTCAACGGAATCGCGGCGGATGGGCTGGTGAAGATTGATGCAGTGGCTCCGGCGGACGACGATGCCAACGCGATTTATCAGTATTTGATCGGCGCGGATGGGAGCCCATTGTGACGCAAATACAACTAGCCGATCGGGCGAGAAATCTTGCCCAACTGCCGTGGGGCCTGTGGTGGATGCAGGCACAGCGCCTGACGCGCATTGAGTTGAGGCGAAACCTCTTCTCGTGGAAGGCGACCTGGATTTACTGCCTGGCTTTCATCCCGGCCCTCATAATCTTGATTCACATGCTGTTCGATCGGCATCCGTCCTTCGCGATGAGCGATGACACAAACGTATTGGCAGGCATCGTCCAGCTCTATTACATCCGGCTCGGGGTTTTCTTCGGGTGTCTGGGAATCTTTTCGCGGCTGATTCGCGGAGAGATGATTGAGCGCAGCCTGCACTACTACCTGCTTTCCCCGGTGCGCCGCGAGGTCCTGCTACTGGCGAAGTTTGCGGCTGGATCCATCAGCGCCGTGTTCCTGTTCGGAAGCGCGATCGCCGCCGATTTCGCGCTCATGTACGCCGGTTTCGGTGCGGCCGGCGGCGATTACGTTTTCAATGGCCCCGGCATGGGACAGTTGGAAGCGTACCTGCTCATCGTCGTGCTCGCCTGTCTTGGATACGGCGCTGTGTTTCTCCTGTTGAGCATGATGTTCAGGAACCCTACGCCGGCCGCGATGCTGGTACTCGGCTGGGAGACAATCAATCCCTTGCTTCCGTCTTTGCTGCAGAAGATCAGCGTGGCTTCGTATCTTCGCCACCTGATGCCGGTCCCGGTAAGCTCTGATGGTATCTTTGCGCTGCTGACGGTTGAAACCGAACCGGTACCCGGCTGGGCAGCCACGGCGGGGCTGCTGATGCTGATCGCCATCGTTCTGAGTTACTCCTGCTATCGCATTCGCACGCTGGAGATCCGGTACTCTACCGAGTAGAGAAGCCCGAGACAGGAGTAGCAGATGCGCCGGGATGCCTTGACTCGGAAGGCCATCGGCTACGGCCAATTCCTCAAGCCAAAGCCAATGGAATGGTTAAACGAGTTTCGTGTCTCTTCGCGCGGACAACTCGTCATAGTTCGCTCTTGACGAATTGGGAGATTCCGCAATCCCGATCCATCCCGTCCACTCTCATTTGCACGACTCCCGGATAACCGCCAAACCGGACAGAGCTCGGTATTGCCGGGACACAAGAAGAAATCCTGGGCGTGAGAAAGCACGATGGCCACATCAGGATTCAGTCGCCTGAGTAACCCAATCCAGCGGCTTGTGCCGGCCGAGCGTCAGGTCCTTCACGCGCTTGTCTTGCTTTCAATGCGCGCAGGTTATCCGGCCAGTTATGGATTACCTGCGCGCTGCGCAACACTATTCGGGCAAGGCAAGTTGGCCATCGATGTGGAAGTGCCCGCTCACGCCTGGCGCTCCGGTATCAGGCTGGCCTCCGCCGATGACAAGCGTGTAATCGCCTGAGGCGATCATCGGAGTGCCATCCTCGGCGACCATGCCCAGATCGCGGTCCTTCAACTCGAAGTGAAGCTTCTGGCTCGCGCCCGCTTCGAGATGAATGCGCTGGAATCCACGGAGAGCGATTTGAGGCGCGCCTTTCACGTCGGGGAACTTGAGATAGAGCTCGACGGCCTCATCTCCCGCGAACTTGCCTGTGTTGGTTACAGTTACATCAGTGACAACAGGTTGTCCTGCTGCCACGGCCTGCGCCGGAAGAGTGAGACCGGTGTATTGGAAGGTGGTGTAGCTGAGCCCGTAGCCAAACGGGTAGAGCGGCTTGCCCTTAAAGTACCGGTAGGTTCTGGCCTCCATCGAATAATCCTCAAAGTTTGGCAACTGGCTGACGCCCGTGTAGAAAGTAACGGGCAGCCTTCCCGCGGGATTGTTTTTGCCGCTCAGCGTCTCAGCGATAGCCGCGCCGCCTTCCTCTCCGGGGTACCACGCTTCCAGAACCGCGTTGGCGTGGGTGCTGATCCAATTGACGGCCAGCGCGCTGCCATTCACCAGAACCACGGCTAGCGGCTTGCCGGTAGCGGCCACAGCTTCAACCAGTGCTTCTTCCGGCTCGGGCAGATCGATACTGGTGCGATCGCCGCCGAGGAATCCGGGCTCAGTGACCGGCATTTGCTCGCCTTCAAGCGCGCTGGTGATGCCCACGACGGCAATCACGGCATCGGCATTCTTTGCCGCCGCAATCGCCTCCGGCGACGGCGCGTTGTTGACTTTGGCCCAGATCAGTTCTGCGCGCGGCTTGCCGTTCATGCTGCCGTAGAGGATGTTGAGCGCGGCTTTCTGGCCCTTCTCCAGATGGACGCGGCCGACACCGGCGCCGGCTTCCGTGCCACCGAACATCATCGCCACCCGCTTGTCGTCGACCATGAGCATTGCAAAGCCTACGCCACGCACACCGACCAGGAAGTCGCCGGTTTCCGGCGATGTGATGAAGCCTGTCCAATGCACGCCGATGGATTTCTTTCCCGCAACTTCCGTAGGCAGATTGCTGTCAGTAAGTTTGACATTGGTTTCAGTCCGGCTGGCCAGCACGTTGGGGTTCGCTGTTCTGCCCGGCCTGCCCATGGACTCGCTGTAATCCGCCTTCAGGCCCGGCTTCCCGTCAGGAGTCGTCAGCATATTGTCCGGCACTGGGTTTCCATCGGCATGCAGGAACTGGGTTCCCGGAACATAGGTGATCGTCGCGTTCGGGAACTCCGCCTTCAGTCCTTCGAGCACGGAGACGATATGCGTTGGCTGACCGGCATAGTTTCCGATCAGCGGCCGGGTTTGGTCGGCGAGCGGGCCGATGACGGCAATCTTTTTGATCCCCGGTTTGAGCGGAAGCAGGCCGTCGTTCTTCAGCAGGACCATGGCCTCATTCGCCAGCTTGCGAGCCAGCGCGCGGTGTTCGGCGCTATCAAGTTCCTTCTCGTCGATCTTTGTGTAAAGAACCATCTCCGGCGGGTCGAACAAGCCGAGCTTCATGCGCGCGGTGAACAGGCGAATCAGCGCCGTGTCCAGCGTGCTTTCAGGCAGGTAGCCTTGCTGCACGGCGTCGATATAGGCCTTTTCAGCCGGTTCGCCTAACCTTGAAACGGAATCGACGCACTCGTTATCCATGCCCCGGATCACGGCGATGGCCACGCCTTGCGCCTGCGTCGGACGGTAGCGATGGTTTGTGGCAATGTCGCGGACTGCGTCGCAATCGGAGACCACATACCCCTGGAAGCCCCACTTCCCGCGCAATTGGTCCTGCAGCAGGAACGGGTTTGCGCATGCCGGCGCGCCATTGATGGCATTGTATGCGCACATCACTGAACCGGCCTTGCCTTCCACAAGGGCGGCGCGGAATCCAGGCTCGTAGGTATCCACCTCGTCGTGCTTGCTCACGTCCACATCCGCAAAGTGCCGCGTCGGCTCCGGTCCGCTATGTACGGCGTAGTGCTTGGGCGTGGCAATCGCCATGTAGTACTTGGGGTCGTCGCCCTGCATACCAGTCACGTAGGCAACGCCCATGCGGCCAGTAAGAAACGGATCTTCGCCGTAGGTCTCCTGTCCGCGGCCCCAGCGCGGGTCGCGGAAGATGTTCAGATTCGGGGCCCAGAAATCCAGGCCTCCCCCGATACCCGTGTGTCCTTCGCGTGCGTTTTGCACATGCTTGATGCGTCCCTCAATGCCGATCTGGATCCCCATGGCATGAACTCCCGGCGTATCGAAGGTCGCTGCCAGGCCGATCGGCTCCGGATACTCCGTCACGCCCTGGTTGATCACTCCGTGCAGCGCCTCGCTCCACCATTGGTATGCGGGCACATTGAGCCGCGGCACCGCCGCAGAGTTGTTGTACATCTGCGTAGCTTTCTCCGCAAGGGTCATGCGATGCACAAGGTCTGCAGCCCGCTGCTCCGGGGCCAGACTTGGATTCATGTAGGGCAGTTTCGCTGCATCCTGGGCAACTGCTGGTTGCAGGATTGATCCAAAGAAGAGAATCCCTGTCCATGCGGCGATGCGGACAACAACGTGCGTCATGTGTTTCTTCATGTCGTTTCTCCAGGTTAAATGTGTGTTGCCGCCAATCTCACTGCGCGGGCTGAGCGATCGGGAACTGATACATGTTAACGCTGATCGGTGCAGCCGTGATCGCCGCCGGAGCGTTGCCAATGGAAGACTCCTTGATTACGAGCTGTGGCGTCTGTCCAATGCGGTTGAGGGCGTCGACTTTATTGGCTGTCAACTGCCACAGTGTCGATGGCCCGGCCAGATGCGCGCCGGTCACGCTGAGATCAACCTTCTGCTCCGACTCGGTGGCATTCACGACGGAGACGATCAGGTACTTGTGATCGGGAGTGAGCGCCGCAAACATATCGAGAGGATAGGTCGGACTGCCGGAGCTTTTCTCCGGCTGATCGGGACTGCCGACAGGAAACCTGGGCCCCGGCTGAGGCGAATTCCCCGTGAGGGCGACCGGTATGGCGCCGGCAAAGTGATCGCCGAACATCTTGTAGACCAATCCTAGTCCGTTGATCGTCGAAGCGGTGCGGTTGAAGTCGATCAATGAGACGCCGGTGGTCTGCGCGCCCATCGTCAGTGTGTCGGTGTAGCGGGCCATCTCGTTGAGGATCATCGCGTAGGCGAGAGCCTGTTTG
>JBEKZR010000091.1:0-10569 GCA_049509715.1 Occallatibacter sp.
CGGCATTGTTTACTCGGAGGCATTCGGGCCGCTGGCTTTCATCCTCAAGGCGCGGGTGCAAGGACTGCGCGATACAGGCGCGGCGCTTTCGCCCTTCAACGCATTTCTTCTGCTGCAGGGGATTGAGACGCTGCACCTGCGGCTGGAACGTCACTCCCAGAACGCCCTGGCTGTGGCCAAGCACCTGGAGAAGCATCCCGGCGTGAAGTGGGTCAACTACCCCGGCCTGGAGTCGAGTCCCTATTACAAGCGGGCCTTGAAGTATCTGCCCAACGGCCGGGGAGGGCTGGTCACCTTCGGCATCAAGGGCGGCTACGAGGCAGGGAAAAAGCTCATCAATTCGCTGAAGCTGTTTTCGCTGCTGGCCAACATCGGCGACGCCAAGTCGCTGGTCATCCATCCCGCCTCGACGACGCACGCGCAGCTTTCCGTCGAGGAGCAGGCGACGACCGGCGTCACTCCCGAGCAGGTGCGGCTATCTGTGGGCATCGAGGATATCCGCGACATACTGGCCGATCTGGACCAGGCGATCGAGGCCGCCAACGGGTAGGTATTCAAAGGGACGGCAGAAAGGGCGGGTCGTGTTGCACAATGAGTACTATGACTGAATCCATCAGCCGAGCGGGGACCGGAAGCTCGCCGCCCGCAACGTCTGTCCTGGCGCCCACCTACGAAGGCGACTTCGTGCTGGACGAGCACCTGTTGCTGGAGTGTGGCCGCGCATTGGCGGGCGTTACGCTGCATTACGCGGTCTATGGCCGGCTGAATGCGGCGCGGGACAACGCCGTTCTGGTGTGCCATGCGCTCTCCGGTTCGGCGCTGGTGGGGTCCTGGTGGCCGGAGATCTTCGCGCCTGGAGCGGTCTTGTCACTGGAACACGACTTTGTGATCTGTATCAACATGCTGGGCTCCTGTTACGGCTCGACGGGTCCCGGCTCGGTGGACCCGGAAACAGGCAACATTTACGGCCCGGACTTCCCGCTGGTTTCGATCCGGGACAACGTCCGGGCGCAGGCCAAGCTTCTTGACTCGCTGGGCATCCGCCGGTTGCGGCTGGTTCTGGGAGGCTCCATCGGCGGCATGCAGGCCCTGGATTGGGCCATTTACGACCCCCAGCGCGTGGAACGCGCGGTCATCATCGGCGCTACGCCGCTTTCGGCCATGGGGCTGGCGCTCAACCACTTGCAGCGCCAAGCCATCCTGCACGACCCGGAGTGGAAGGGGGGGCGCTATCTGCCGCAGCGCCCTCCCCGCCGGGGGCTGGCGCTGGCGCGGCAGATCGGCATGCTCAGCTACAAGTCCGCGGAGCTTTTCGACGAGCGGTTTGGGCGCAATCCCAACCGTAACGGGGAGGATCCCTGGGGGTTGGACGATCTGGGCGGCGGGCTGATCGGCGGGCGTTTCGACATCGCCGGCTACCTGGACTATCAGGGGGAGCGGTTCAACGAGCGCTTCGACGCCAACTCCTACCTGGCCATCATGCGCACCATGGATACGTGGGATCCGCTGCGCGGAGGTAGCTCGCCAGCGGAGGCTTTTGGCCGGATTCGCGCCCGCGTCAGCTTTGTCGGCATCAGCTCCGATTGGCTCTTTCCTCCCCAGGCGGTGCGCCAATTTGCCTATACCATTCGCGCGGCCGGCGTCCAAGCCGATTACCGGGAGATGACCAGCGCCCATGGCCACGACGCTTTTCTGGCCGAACAGGCAGAACTGGTGCGGCTGCTGCAATGAGGCTCTTTTCGAACTCCTGAATTGGCCGGGAACAGTTTTCCCCGTTGCGGTGTCTAAGCCGAGAATGCAGGGGGAGCGGCGTTGGGGAGGTGGATTCGGGCGCGGGACCGGCGGAGCCGTCCGTGGTGATGATGTAACCGTTTTTTGCCCAATCCGGACCCCGCAACCGGGTTCCGGAGGTGCGGCGCCGAGCCCGGCGGCACGCCTTCGTGGCAGGTTTCTGCTTTTTCCGCACAACTTTGCTTGTCACGGAGGGCAGGGCTTCCTATAATCCTTCCAGCACCGCCATGGAAGCTGTGGTATCGTTAGAGCGGTTTTCTAGTTCAGGTGGACTTTCCGGCGCCGGGCAAGACGGCTTTTTCTTGAAGGAAGAGCCGCTTCCGGCAGGGGTACTGGTCTACATCAATTGGAAAGCCGCTTTACCTGTTGCCCCGGCGCTCAACCGCCCCATAGAGCGGTTGTACATTCCGTGGGCGAGTGCATGAACATCGATCTCCATTTTGGCAATTCCCAGGAGCACCAGATGAAGAAGTTAGTTTTTGCGTTTGTGATGGCATTGGCGAGCACCAGCCTCGTCTACACGCCCACTTTGCGAGCACAGGATTCGATTACCATCAAGGATCCGGTCGAGTACAACGCCTATCAAATGGCCATTACACAGAGCGATCCCAAGGCCAAAGCCGCGGCCCTGGAAAGCTTTCTGCAATCCTATCCGCAGAGCGTGGTCAAGCAAACGGCTCTTGATCAGCTTGTGGATATCTACCAGGTGGTGAACGACGACGACAAGCAACTCAGCGCGGCCACCCGCCTGCTTCAGGTGGATCCCGCCAACCTCAAGGCCATTCTTTACTCCGTCGTCATCAAGAAGAAGCAGTGCGGCAGGACCAGCGACGCGCAGACCTGCGACGATGCCGCGCTAATGGCCCAGAAGGGGCTCACGGTTGCCAAGCCGGCCGGCACCTCTGGCGACGACTGGAAGAAGCTGACCGGCGCGGCCTATCCGCTTTTTCACTCGGCGCTGGCATTGGATGACGCGATCTCCAAAAAGGATTACAAGGCTGCTGTTGCCGAGTACACGGCAGAGCTGATGCTTTATTCCGACGCCCAGACCCAGACCTCGGGGTTGGCGGACACGCTGCTGCTTGCGGAAGCGTATACCAAGCCCGACGCCAAGGATTTGGTGAAGGCAGTCTGGTTCTACGCGCGCGTCTGGAATTTTGCTCCCCCGGCGTACAAGGCGCAGATCGGACCAAAGCTGGAGTATTACTACAAGAAGTATCACGGCGCCCTGGATGGACTGGACGCCATCAAGACCCAGGCGGCGGCCACAACATTTCCTCCGGGAACCTTGGTGATCACGCCCGCCAAGACCCCGGCCGAGCAGATTCACGATTTGCTTGCAACCACTCCCGATCTGACCAAACTGGCCCTGACCGACAAGGAGACCGTTTTGGCCCTTGGCTCCAAGGATGACGCGGATAGGCTCTGGGTGTTGCTGAAGGACAAGACAACGCCGGTTCCGGGAATCGTACTCGAAGCCAGCGCTTTGGTCATCAAGGTCGCCGTGACCCAGGACGCGAAGGATGCCAAGGTTCCCGACTTCATCGTCAATCTGAAGGCGCCTCTGCCCGCCAAGGAGATTCCGGCGGCAGGTTTCGAGTTTGGGCTCGCGGCCAAGGGCCAAGCCGAGTTGGACGGCACGTATGACACCTATGCGCAGACTCCGGCCACGGCCACTACGGCGCAGACCGCACAAATCGTGCTCCGTGAAGGATTCATCCAGCCGGAGAAGAAGAAGCCTGTTCCGCCGCACAAGCCAGCGGCCGGACACAGGGCGACTGCGAATTAGTCTGTCGATCCACCGCGCGCCGTTCCTCTCCTGGGATCATGAAGGGCAGCCTGAACCGGGCTGCCCTTTTGTTCTCCCGCTCAGAACCAACTTCGCGCGGTGATAGTCTAGGGGGCAGCATGGAACGACTGAGAATCCTTCCCATCCTCCTGGCCGTGGCGTCGATTGCCGCTCTCTGCGCCCCTGTGCAGCCCCAGACGGCGCGCGCAATCTCAGCGGATCAGCCCAAGGGCAAGGAGATCCACCCGGTTGAACGGTCCATGCCGTTTTCCTCCGGGACGGGCGGCAATGCCAATTCGATCGAGTTCCGTTCCGTTGGCCAGATGACCCAGAAGGACCGCGATCTGGTGACGGCCGCGGAGTCTTCGATCAGCGAACGCGCCGGCCATTGGGATCTGGAGTTCAACGGGGGCAACTGGAGTTACCAGCAGGTGGTTTGCCCGGCGCTGCCGAATCACATCTTTTTGCGTTTCACGCGCAATAACGGGACGGGTGACGCAAGCGTGTTTTCGGCATCGATTCCACGCGGCGGCGACGGCCGGGTGCGCATCATCCCCATCCTGCTGCGGGGCTATTCGCTGTTTTCTCCCGCGCCCATCAACGCCCTGACCATCTCGGCCTTCAATCACATTCGGGTCGAGGAGCATCCCGACAAGGCCCCGGAATGGCTTGGGACGGGGTTGTGCTACGCGGCGCTGGCGGGAGGGCATCCCCAGGAAGTGTATTTGGCGCAGGACCCCCAGAACCAGAAGTTCCCCGTAGCTCTGCCGGCCTTGATGGAGATTACAAGCGGCGGCGCCATCCTTTTGTTTGCGGATGTGTCGGCGGCTCCGCGGCCGATGGAGTGGACAATGGTCTTCGACGGCCAGGGAAAGTTGCTCAAAGCCACCCACAAGCCTGCGGCTCTGATTCCGGTAAAGGCGCTTCAGCCGGCGCCGGGCGCCGCGAATGACAATACGGCCCCGCCGGCGCCAGCATCGGCCGACGCCGCTCCCGCCAATTGAACTTTACTGGACCGGTTGAGGGCCGGACTGGTTGAGGCTTACTCTCCCAGCATGATGCGCTCAATGGCGGAGGCGCATCCGGTAAGCGGATCGCAGGCGACCAGAGCAGCGCACATCTTGGGGTTTCCCTTGGCGGCCTCGAACTTCCCCGGCATTCCGGTCAGGAATTTCCGCAGCACCAGGTCTGTCTCGACGCCGATGATGCTGTCGTAGGGGCCGCTCATGCCCACATCGGTCTGGTAGGCGGTTCCGCCCGGAAGCACGCGCTCGTCGGCGGTGGGAACGTGGGTATGTGTGCCCAGCACGGCAGTCACGCGGCCATCCAGATGCCAGCCCATCGCCACCTTCTCGCTAGTAGCCTCGGCATGGAAGTCCACAACGATCACCTTGGCCTTGATGCCTGCCAGCAGCGCTTCGGCGGCGTGAAAGGGGTCGTTGGGGGTGTTCATGAAGACGCAGCCTTGCAACTGGATCACCGCGTAGGCCAAGCCGCTCCCGGTGGTTCCCTCGAATACGCCGTGGCCCGGCACACCCGGTTGCAAGTTCGCGGGCCGCAGCACGCGGCGGGGGCGTTCATGGCTATCGGCGGACGCCGAGTCGAGATAGTCGATCAACTCGCGCTTGTCCCATACGTGGTTGCCGGTGGTCAGCACGTCCGCGCCCAGATCGAAGAGTTCCTCGGCAAGCGGGGGGGTGAGACCAAAGCCGCCGGCGGCATTCTCGGCGTTGATGACGACCAGATCGACGGAGTTCGCTTGGCGCAGATGGCCGATATGCTCGCGCACGATCCTGCGTCCCGCGCTGCCGAAGATGTCGCCGACGAAAAGAATGTTCAAAAGCAGCTCCTAGCTCTTAGCTCCTAGCTCTTAGCTTAAACCCGGTTGCGCGCAAAGCAGAATGCTTCATAGGAAACTCGCCTCAATTCCATAAAGTTTGCCGCTCCAAGTTACCAGCAAGTAGCTAAGAGCTAGAAGCTGGAAGCTGCTTCTCCGGCCTCATCAGCGGGAACAATATCACGTCGCGGATGGATTTCGAGCCGGTGAGAAGCATGACCAGGCGGTCGACGCCCAGGCCCTCTCCGGCGGTTGGAGGCAGTCCGTAGGCCAGCGCCCGCACGTAATCCTCGTCCATCTGGTGGGCCTCTTCGTCGCCATGGGCGCGCTCTTCAAGCTGCTGTGCAAAGCGCTTGTGCTGCTCGACAGGATCGTTCAGCTCGCTGAAGGCGTTACCCAGTTCGAAGCCGCCGGCAAAGAACTCAAAGCGCTCCACGTGCGCCGGGTCGTCCGGTTTGGCCTTGGAGAGCGGCGAAACTTCGGTCGGGTAGTCGTAGATGATGGTCGGCTGAATGAGAAACGGTTCCACCACCGCCTCAAAAAGGTTGTAGACGGATTTGCCTACGGACGCGCCCTTGAGCGAATCGTAGTAAGTCGCGGTGATGGCGCCGTGCATGGTCTTCAGCTCCGCAAGGCGCTCCGGGCTAAGATGCGCGGTATCGCCATCCGCTTTTTCCAGCGAGTTCATGGCCGCGTGAAGCCGCGCCTGCAAGACCGGCGCCGATTCAAATGCCGTTATCGCCGGCTTGGCTCCGGCTTCCTCCGGCCAGTACGCGCGGATGGCCTCGCGCATGGTGTGCCGTTGCCACTTGGCCAGGTCTATATTGTGCCCGTTGAACTCGATCTTCGTGGTTCCGTTCACCTCCCGCGCGACAAATTCGATCAGCTCTTCGGTCAACTGCATCAGATCGTAATAATTCGCGTAGGCCTGGTAGAACTCCAGCATGGTGAACTCGGGATTGTGCTGTGTGCTCACGCCCTCGTTGCGGAAGTTGCGGTTGATCTCGTAGACGCGGTCGAAACCGCCCACCACCAGCCGCTTCAGATAGAGCTCCGGCGCGATGCGCAAAAACAAATCCAGATCGAGCGCGTTGTGGTGCGTGGTGAAGGGCCGCGCCGCCGCGCCGCCGGCGATCTGCTGCATCATCGGCGTCTCCACTTCCAGGTAGCCGCGCTCGTCGAAGAACTGGCGCAGGGCCTTGAGGACTTTGGCGCGCTTGACGAAGACGGCCCGAGAGTCGAGGTTGGCGAAGAGGTCCACATAGCGCTGGCGGTAGCGCAACTCGACGTCGGCCAGGCCGTGAAACTTTTCGGGGAGCGCCAGCATGGCCTTGGCCAGGAAGGTCAGCCGATCCACGTGGATAGTCAGCTCGCCGGTGCGGGTGCGAAAGAGGTAGCCCGTGGCACCGATGTGGTCGCCGAGGTCGAGCAGCTTGTAGAGCGCAAAGCCCTGCTCGCCGACGGCGTCGAGGCGGACGTAGATTTGGAGCCGCTCGCCCCCTTGTTGAATGGTGGCGAAGCCGGCCTTGCCCTGGGCGCGGATGGCCATGATGCGCCCGGCCACAGCCACTGTCACGCGGCTGGCTTCAAGAGCCTCGGCGGCCGCCTCGCCCCACTTGGCGCGCACCTCGGGGACGGTGTGCGAGGCAGGGAACTGGTTGGGATAGGCGGTCTGGCCCAGCTTTACGATTTCTTCGAGTTTTGCCTTGCGCAGATCGAAGAGACTGCGCTCAAACTCCGAATCGAACACGGTGATTCCTTCCATCCAAAGGGCATAGGCCCAAAGGGAAGTATACCCGCTTCACGGTTTGCCCTGTATGCTGAGAGGGAGCTTGCATGCCCTTCAACCGCCCCATTCCGGAGTCGACGCCTCGGCCAAAGGCTCGCAAAGGGATTGACGCGTGGGTGGAGGCGGAAAAGCTGATGCAGATTGCCATTCTGCTGCCAGCGGCGGCGTTTATCGGCTGGCTGGCCGGGGCGTGGCTGGACAGCCGCCTGCACCAATCGTGGATAGCGATTTTCGGAATCGTTTTCGGCAGCATCTCCGGGCTGGTGGGTGTGGTGCGGATGGCGTTGGCGGCGGAAAGAAATTCCCGTCCGGGAAGCGAAATCCAAAACGGGACCGGCAAGGGAAACAGCGGCAATCCGGCATGAAGGAAGAGAATCATCCTATCCTGGACATCGGCCCTGAGGAGCTGCAAGGCTTCTTTCGGCGGGCAATGCGCAACACACTGATTCTGGGTCTCTTATCTTTCCTGGCGGTGCTGATCGGCGCAGGCTGGCGGAACGCCGCCATGCTGCTGACAGGCACGCTGATCTCGGCGGCCAGCGTCCTGGAGTGGCAGCGCCTGGTGCGGGTGATCAACGCCAAACTCGACCGCCAAAAGACGCCCAGGAGCGCCCCCGCCGTGGTCCTTTTCTTTGTGCTCAGGCTCACCGTTTATGCAGTGGTGATCTATGGTAGCCTGAGATGTTTCCAGGGTTCGGTAGTGGCGCTGCTTTGGGGACTGGGTTTTGCGGCATTGGCCGTGACCTGGGAAGCCATCCGGTTGCTCGGCGACTGACAAGCCCAGCGGTGAAAGTGTGCATCGGCCCCGGAGGCAGAAAGAATCAAGTTTTCATGCCGGAATCATTTGCGCTGGTCCGTTTGCTGAACGCCCTCTTCATGGGCGTCGAGATCAAGGCCTTTCAGTCAATCGGCCTTATCCCGGCCGAGGCTGCCCAGCAGGCCGTCAAGGTCAATCAGGCGCTGGGGTTGGAATTGCTGGTGGCCGGCGGCCTCATCGCCTTTTTTGTTCTGGTGCGGCTGACCCTGTCGGTGGAGAAGCCCAACCCGGCGCAGCAGATCGCCGAGGTGGTCCACGAGGGCGTCGGCGGCCTGGCGGACCAGATCATCGGTCACGGGTATGTGCGTTTCCAGGCCTTCGTGACCTGCATTTTTCTGTTCGTCCTGATCAACAATCTGCTGGGTCTGATTCCCGGCTTCGCCGCGCCCACCACTTCGCCGTTTGTGCCGCTGGGCCTGGCGCTGCCCACCTTCCTTTATTACAACTACCAGGGTTTCCGGGAGCAGGGGCCGATCGGCTATCTGAAACAAATTGCCGGCCCGATCTGGTGGATGGCTTGGCTGATTCTCCCCATTGAGATGGTCTCGCACTTCGCGCGCATCCTGTCGCTCACCATCCGTCTTTACGCCAACATGTTTGCCAGCGACATGGTGACGCTGGGCTTCTTCTCGCTGGTCCCGGTGGGCGTTCCGGTTATCTTCCTGGGCCTGCACATTTTCGTCTCCATCATTCAGGCCTTCGTTTTCACGCTTCTGTCGATGATCTATCTTTCCCTGGCGGTTTCGCACGAGCACTAGAGACAGCTTTTAGCTGTTAGCTATTAGCTTCTGGTTCAATGGAAAAGACGGAATGATGTTTTGAACTTCGAGATAGGTAAAAATCCGATTTGACGGTTTTTGGGATTCAGAGCGCGACAGCAACAGGCAACTAAAAGCTAATAGCTGTTTTTCAGAAGAAATTCGCCGGAGAGCGCTTCCGCTCCGGGCAAACGAAGGGCCGCAAGCGTGAGGGGGCCAGCACGGTGAGCCTCAACCACCCACTGGCGGCCAATTCAAGGGAAGCAGGAGAAATATGCGCATACTTCAATCTGTGTTCATGGCCCTGGCGGTTCTTTGCTTCGCCGTTCCGGCCTTCGCGGATGGCGGTTCGGCCGCTATCAGTCTGGTGCCGATCGGCGCCGGCGTCGGCATGGCGTTGGCTGCGGGTCTCTGTGGCCTGGGTCAGGGCAGGGCGACCGCCTCGGCTTGTGAAGCGCTGGCCCGTAACCCAGGCGCTCGTGGCGGCCTGATGATTTTCCTGGTCCTCGGCCTGGCCCTCATCGAGTCCCTTACCCTGTTCACCCTGGTCATTATCTTACTCAAGGTGAAGTAAGGCGAATCTCCCAACAGCAAAAGCGGCCTCACCCTTCTGGATGGGGCCGCTTTGCATTGGAAGTCTGATTTCTAGCGGCCGTCCTGCGGTCCACTTCCCGGTGCGGCGCGCAGCATCTGAATGGCCTGCCGGTAGTCCAACCCGGCGCTGACGGGCGCGTACTGGGTCATCTCCTGCGTGGTGTCGAAGCTCTTGGTCTTGAACAGGATACGGAGGCTTATCTTCATCTGGAAGCGCGCGATCCGCCACTGGCGCCCGCCCACATCGGCCTGTTCGATAACAATCCGTCCCCCCTTGTCCAGCTTGCCCAGAATGCCCCAACCGTAGTCCGTGTCCTGCAGCAAATGGCCCTCCAGCCGCGTCACACGCTCCTCGGCGGCGTCGATCCACAGTTCGCCATTCATGGCGGTCAACGCCTCCGTCTCCAGGTCGGGCGGGCTGAAACCGGGGTTGGGCCGGAAGCGGAACTTCTCCACCCTTCCCGAGGCGCCTTGTCCGGCGCCCTCGTATTCGTAGAGGAATGCCTGGGGCAACATGCGCAACAGCTTGAGGACGATCCCGGTGTCCTCTTCCTCGCTCTGTTTGCGATGCCGCTGCCGGCCGGGATCGCCGAGCAGCGCATCGAGGCGCGCCTGTTCCATTTGCTCGTCCGCCTGGCTGAGGGGTTGGTCGTAGATCGACACCAGACGGGCCACGTCGCCGTCACGGGTTTCAACGATCTCCTTGGTCGTGGTCAGCCGCGGGCTGGACTTGCGCAACCTGTAGCGCATGGGGTGGGTTGGGTCCTGGGCGATGCGCAATTCGCAGGCCAGCGCCCGCTCCACAAGCGCCTGGGCCTGAGGGGGCGCGAGGGCGGGCGTGAGGGGTGTTGCAGGCTGCCCCTGGGTGGCAACGGCAGACGGCAGCAGGAGGAGGAACGGCAAGAGGCTGCGCACATAGATCAGTTTAACGGGCATTGTCCATCCGTGCATTCAGGCTGCGACTCATTTCCGCTTAGACGCCCAGGTGGCTGTCCGGTTTCCGGATTGAAGCGGCAGAACGGATTGAAGCAACGGGGCCGGGTTGCGTATAGTGCGGGGAGGGCCTTATTTTGGCTCAGGGAAGGGACGAAACCATGGCAGTGGAGAATGCAGCCGCGCGCATCGGCAAAAGCGTCGTGATTTGCGGCGAAGTAAAGGGCAGTGAAGACTTGATTGTGGATGGGCGCGTGGAGG
>JBEKZR010000092.1:0-10543 GCA_049509715.1 Occallatibacter sp.
GCCGAAACCGCACGCAATATCCTGGGGCACGAACAATTCTTTCGTACCGGCGTCGCCTTGAATATCCTTTACTGTGCTGGCATCTTCGTGCTGCTTACGGCCCTCTACGTGGTCCTCAAGCCGGTCAACAAGGGCCTGGCCCTGCTGGCGGCCTTCTGGTGGGTCGTGTATGCCTTCACCTGGCTGTTCATGTCGCTCAACTATTTTCACGCCTTGCTGCTCCTCAAAGGCGCGGATTACCTGCGGGTATTTGATGCGGAGCGGCTTCAGGCCTGGGCGATGTTCTATTTCAAAATGGGTTTTGATATCTATTACGTTGGCTTGCTGTTTTGGGGATTGGCATCCACAGTCTGCGCCTGCCTGTGGTTCAAGTCCCGCTATATCCCTCGCGCGCTGGCTGCCTTCGGCGTCATCTCGTCAGCATTTGCCGCAGTATGCTCCTTCGCACTCTTCATCAATCCCTACTTCGACAAGATCGTCGGCCTGGGGTGGTTCGATTCGCCCATGGGTCTCTTCGATATAGCTCTGAGCTTCTGGCTTCTATTCAAGGGATTAAAGCCGTCCGCGGTAGCCGAAGCCCGAGCATAGGCCGGTGAGGACTAGATGCCTTCGCCCATGGAGACGTACTCGCGCATGCGCGCCAGTCTCTTGCGGTAGGCGGCGCGCTCGGCCTCCTCGGTGGCGAAGGGTTCGGCTGGCCGCGGCTTGCCGCCGAGCTGCTTTTCCATCTCCTCGACGCGGGCTGAGAGGGCAATCAGCGCGTCGGAGAGCGGGTCCTTGATGTCGTGGGGATCGGTAATCAGCACGCGCTCGCCGTTGCGATAGACGATGTGCGCCGGAACGCCCACGACGGTCGAGTTGGGGGGCACGTCATCGAGCACCACGGAGCCGGCGCCTACGCGCGAGTTCTCGCCGATGGTGACGTTGCCCAGCAAGTTGGCGTTGTTGCCGATGAAGACGGCGTCGCAAATGGTGGGGTGGCGCTTGCCGTGACCCTTGCCGGTGCCGCCCAGAGTTACGCCCTGGTACATGGTCACGTCGTCGCCCACGATGGAGGTTTCGCCGATGACCACGCCAGTTGCGTGGTCAATGAACAGCCGCCGGCCCAACTGCGCGCCGGGATGAATATCCACGCCAGTGAAGAAGCGGCCGACCTGGGAGAGCAATCGCGCCGCCAGCCGCAGCTTGGCGCGCCAGAGGGCGTGGGAGACGCGGTGAATCCAGACGGCCCAGAGGCCGGGATAGCAGAGAAAGACCTCCAGCGGCGAGCGCGCGGCCGGGTCGCGCTCCAGCACGGAGTCGATGTCTTCGCGGATGCGGGCAAACAGGGTCATGAGATGAAAAAATCTTCGGGTCAATGAAGCCCGTCGAAGGTTGCGGTATCCCACCCTTGCCGCAAAAACAAAAACGCGGCAAGGATGGGGCACGGAGCATTAGTACGGCGCCCGGCGATGAAACAACAGATTACACCGCAATCGCCTCCACCGGCAGGGCCAGGGCCTGCTGGCGCAGCGGCTCGAAGAGAATGCTGGACAGATAGCGCTCGCCGAAGTCGGGCAGCACAACCACGATCAGCTTGCCCGCGTTCTCCGGCCGCGCGGCTACTTTGAGCGCCGCGGCCAGCGCCGCTCCCGAGCTGATGCCCACAAACAAGCCTTCCTCCAGCGGCAGGCGCCGGGCCGCCGCGATCGACTCGTCGTTGGTCACCTGGACGACCTCGTCGACGAGTTTGGTGTCGAGCACGCCGGGCACAAAGCCCGCGCCGAGGCCCTGAATCTTGTGCGGTCCGGGCTTGCCGCCGGAAAGCACCGGGCTGTCGGTGGGCTCGACGGCGATGGCCTTGAACTCCGGCTTCCGGGGCTTGATGTACTTGGCCACGCCGGTGATGGTGCCGCCGGTGCCCACGCCACTGATAAGAATGTCCACCTTGCCGTCGGTATCGTTCCATATCTCAGGGCCGGTGGTGGCGTAGTGGATGGCAGGGTTGGCGGGGTTGTCGAACTGCTGGAGGATATATCCGTTCGGCGTCTTGGCCAGGATCTCCGCGGCCTTGGCGATGGCGCCCTTCATGCCGTTGGGGCCGGGAGTGAGCACGATCTCGGCGCCGAAGGCCAGGATCACCGTACGGCGCTCCAGGCTCATGGTCTCCGGCATGGTCAGGATGAGCCGGTAGCCCTTGACGGCGGCGACAAAGGCCAGGGCGATGCCGGTGTTGCCGCTGGTGGGTTCGATGAGCACGGTCTCGCCGGGCTTGATCTTGCCGGCCTTCTCGGCGGCGTCGATCATTGCGAAGCCGATGCGGTCTTTTACGCTCGAAACGGGGTTCTGGCTCTCCAGCTTGGCTACAACGGTAGCGGGCAACCCGGCCGCCACTTTGTTCAGCCGCACCAGCGGGGTGCGGCCGATGATTTCAGTTACATTCGCGGCAATGCGCGCCATGATGATCTCCTTTTTCCGGGACGCGATCCCAGACGGTTCTGTTTATTGGGGGTTATGGTCGAGCTGTCGGGCGGGGAAGATTGCGCGAACGCGGCGCACGTCTCCATCGCAATGGACACCAGGGCGGTGTTAGCGACATCGACGCATGAATAAAGCATAGTACCGGAACCCGGTTTGTGGCAAGGGGAAGTTCAGGCGGGTGCCAAATCAGGAAGCGCGGCCCGTCCGTCGAGCTGCATCATCAGCCCTCGGGATTCCACAAAAGAGCCATCGTTTCTTGATTATGCACGATGGACAATAAAGATCGCCCCATCAATTGCGCAGGAAACTCCGGACTCACAGAGCTGTCATCCTGAGCAGAGCGCAGCGATGTCGAAGGACCTGCGGGTGCTTCTTCTAGCCCTGAGAGTGACCTGAATACCTCTGTAGAACTGTGTGTACCGGGCACCCCATCCTTTCCGCGTTCCTTTCCTGACACAAACACGGTTCTCGGCGATGTTGCGAAGGATCTAGCCGTTACCGCTTCCGGCACACTGACCTGCTGGCGGCGCCGAGCAGAATTCCAATGACGGAAGGTGAGATGAGGGACAAGTGCCGGAAAGATTGACGACGAGCGCTCTCTATGAGGCGGGCTAGGCAAGGACGGCAGCGAATTGCCCGGCTTTTCTGCCGCGAACGCTGGCATTTTCGGCGTAACCCCAAACCTTTTCTTGGCCTTGCAATCTACCTCACGAGCGATCTAATTGCAGGGGATTCAGGATCGAAAAAGGAGATTCCAGCTAAAGAACATCGGCCTGCAGGATCGGCAACGATCTGAGTGGCGCATTACTTTAGTGCAGTGTCCAAACGTAACTTGACTTCTTTCAGCTCAAACGTTTTATCTTTGTGCTACAAGTTCAAACATTTCACCTGCATGCTGCAGTTGCACGAATGCAATTTTAGGCGAGAAGTGGCCTTAAAAATGCATGTGCTGCTTTGCCAGCGGTTTAATCCCGGTGTCTTTTAGGTTAGTTGTCTCGGCAGGATCCCACCTTAGAGCGGAACCAAGATAGCTATGCCCTTGGGAACAGTCTTGAGAATTATGAGGCATTTTCCCTTTGCCGCGCGCAATGCCGGATGAGGAGCTAAAACCATATCTTCCCATTGCTCCTCGCGCTCTAGGCTGCGGCTCGATCCAAATCCCAGAAGTCCCCCGGCCGGAATGGCCCATTCAGAAACAGCAGATCGGGCAATTCCTGTCTACACAACTCATCCTGAAGTTCAACCCGAAGGAGAAAGTGAAAGAAGATGACAAAGTTTACTCCCCTATCGTTAGCCCTGCCGCTCATCGCGCTGGGCTTGCTGGCCGTTCAGTCGGCCTCCTCGCAAATAACATTGCCAGTAAACACGGCATTATCAAACACCTCAACAAATCCGGCCAATCCAAGCGACGGCGGAGTCATGTGGTGCATAGGAGACGGCTCGGCAACGCTGCCGTCAGGATATCCTACCGGTGCTCTCGGGTGGTCAGGCAATCCTATTCTGACACATTCAAACTCCGGGACTCCCAATGGTGGGGAATTAGGCAACCAAGGGCTGACCACATCTTTTGACGCCTCAGATCCTTCTGATGTGTATGCCATCTACAACGACTTCTGGAATTCCACCACGTCCACTTCGAGCATCGGATACTCCTCCGGCGACTCGTGCGAGTTGTTCTACTACAACACCGGCAACCCTGGGCAGTTTACGATCACTTATGACCCGGCCCCCCCGGTCGCAATCGCGGAGGAGGCAACCTGGGCCCAAGGTAACACAGGCAG
This sequence comes from Occallatibacter sp., assembly GCA_049509715.1. GTDB lineage: Bacteria > Acidobacteriota > Terriglobia > Terriglobales > Acidobacteriaceae > Telmatobacter. The sequence goes on from JBEKZR010000092.1 coordinate 4,242, forward strand.
CTTCCCGTGGTATGGGAACAACCCATACAGCGGCAGCATCACGGACGGCGGACCCACCAGATACATGTTGGAGTTCAAGGGCTGTCAGTGGGACAACAACAGTTGCACGACGGGCTCGGCAACGTTGACCGCGACTTCTAAGCCTACGTCGCCGGACTGGAACGTTTTCCCCCAACAGCTTTCCGCCGTTACCAGTATTCCTTCCACCTGGAACATCGAGTTCAACACCAATAACCCGGCTGGCAGCCCGGCTTGGAACCCCGGCGCAAAGGATGGCTCGCAGATCTGGGACGCCTCGTACGACATCTGGTTCGACAAGACTGGCCAAACTGACATAGGAATTGCTCCTTACGGCAGTGTCCGCGGCCAGGACGATGGTCTCGAGATCATGGTTTGGATGAACAGCAACAGCAGCTACATCGATGCACCCTTTTCAGCACCGAACCAGCCACCAGCCAACGCGAACACGGGGTACGCCCAACCGAGCGGCTGGCCGCGCGAAACGGTGGAAATCAATGGCGTGATTTATGACGTGTGGACCTCCCGGCTGAACAATCCCTACTTCGGTTATACCGGCAGTACAGTCGTAAAGGGAACGGGGTATGCAACCGCGCCGGGCTATGAACCGTATAAATGCACGACTCTTCCGGGCGCGACCTGCGGCATCGAATGGAATGTTGTCTCCTTTGTAGCACAGGCCGGCTACCGGAACAATGCAATGAACCTGGACGCCAAGGTCTTTACGGATTACATCCTGGGAATCGACGACGGCCTTTGGTTGAATAGGACCACGACGGCTGTGAACGATGGAGGGAGCGCATCCGATACGAGCAGGGTTATCGGAGCGCCGGGCGCCGGCAGCATTGGCGCCCTTGCATGTCCTGACACATCCATGGGTAACCAGCAGGTGAACCCCGTTCCCGGTAGTCAAGCACAAGCATGCCTCAGCCCGGATTGGTATCTCATGTCCGTCCAGACCGGTTTTGAGACTTGGAAAGGCGGCTCAGGGCTGCAGACGGATTCGTTTCAAGCCCACGCTTACACAACCTCGACCGCCGTGCAGTCCGGCCTCAGCGCTGGTTACCAGAAGCCAGTCGTATTCTGGAACGCACCATTCTGGGTCGATTACACAGGCTGCGAAGCAACCTATCAACCAGGTGCTAACGATTCAGTGACATTTACCATCACCGGGATGAACTTTGCGACCGGCCAAAACGAAACTGAGGGGCCCTACAACATGGTGTTAGACACCTCGACGGGGCTTTTCACATACGAGCTGCCAGCACAGTACCCCATCCATGGGCAGGCGACCATCAATTTCACGTCGAGCTGCGAATCCAATCCGGCACCCCTTACACTCTTCATCGATCCGAGCGGGCAAGTGTTTTATTCGGACGGCAAGACCCCGGCTTCGGGCGCCACTGCTACGCTCCTTTACTCGCCTTCCAACTCCGCAAGCGGGCCGTTCGAGCCCGTGCCCAATCACAACTTAGGGTTGACCAACGACATCATGAACCCCGACGACAACACACTCAACGCGATGCCTACGAGCCAATACGGAGCCTACGGATGGGACGTGAAGCCGGGTTATTACGAAGTGAGCGCCGGGATGCTTGGTTGCGCCACCGTCACTTCTCCGGTGCAGGACGTTGTGAACACTCCGATCAACAACCTCAACCTGGTGCTTTCCTGCGCGCCGCCGCCTTTACCGAAAGCGAGCACTCCCAGCACGCCTAAGGGTCTGACGGCTACCGCCGTCTCGAGCTCGCAGATCAATCTCAGTTGGAACGCGGTTCCGCCGCCAAATGGCGCTTCCGTGACCTACAGCGTGTACGCAGCTTACCCGCCGACCAATGTGCTCGCTGTGATCGCCAGTGGATTGACAGGAACCAGCTACCAGGTCACCGGCCTCAAACCCAACACCATCTACACCTTTACGGTCGTGGCCGTCGATGCGAGCGGGGCTTCGCCTCAATCTCCATACGCCAGCGCAACCACCCAGAGCAGCGCGTCCGGCAATTGCCATGTCACGTATACCGTTACCAACGCGATCCCCGGCGTCACCAATGGATTGACGGTGGACATCAACATCCAAAACACCGGCAAGACGGCCATCTATCCCTGGACTTTGGGATGGACATTCCCTGGGAATCAGAAGATCAACTACGCGTGGAATGTCAACGAATCGCAGACCGGCGAGAAAGTATCGATGTCAAGCATAGCCTCGTGGGAGTCTATTCCAGCGGGCTCAACCTTGACCGGCGCCGTCGGATTCAATGGCACCTACACGGGCGCGAACACCAACCCAACCGCATTCACCCTCAACGGACTGCCCTGCAACTAGAACGGCATTCCTGAACAAGCGTTTATGAGCCAACAACCGATCCCGTGTGGGGCTGGCCGCAAGGCCGGGTTCCACACGGGATCTTCTCTCCTGCTCTGGCGGGTGTCCATTGTCTGGCTCAGCCGGGCGGGAGAGCCGGGTACCCCAGAGCCTGCCTAAAGGTCTCGATCCAGAGACACGGGAGTGCACAATCTGCTGGGTGCATTTCGCCGCTGTGCCGAAGGCCTGTCCTGAGCGAAGCCGAAGGACCGACGGGCGGCCCACAGTTGAATCACGCCCTTTCCAACTGCCCCATCAGCTCTTCCCACTCGGCGGTGAGGGCGTCAAGCTGGCCGCGCAGATCACCGGCCAGCGCGGAGAGCCGCTGTGTTTCGGCGGCGGAGACGTAGACGCCCAACTGCTCCTCGGTGTGGGCGATTGCGGCCTCGATGCGCGGGACTTCTTCTTCAAGAAACGTGCAGCGCTCCTCCATCTGCTTCTGCCGGATGGGATTCAGGCGGCGGGGGCGGTTGCTTATAGGGAATTCTTCAGGGCTGGGAATCGTTGCGGATAGAGTGGGATTCGATGTGGATTGAAACGAAGCCCGAACCGCAGGTCCTTCGCTGCGCTCAGGATGACAGTCATGTTGAGAGGCGGCAGCCTGGGCCAACTTCCAGCGCAGATAGTCCTCGTAATTGCCTTCGTGGCTGGTGACCGCGCCGCCCTCCACTTCGAGGACGCGCGTGGCCAGCCGGTCGATGAAGTAGCGGTCGTGGGAGACGAAGACCACGGTGCCGCTGAAGGCGGCCAGCGCCTCCAGCAGCACGTCCTTGGCGCGCATATCCAGGTGGTTGGTGGGCTCGTCGAGAAGCAAAAAATTCGACGGCGAAACCAGAATCCGCGCCAGGGCAAAGCGGTTGCGCTCGCCGCCCGAGAGCACGCCCAGCGGCTTGAAGACATCGTCGCCGCTGAAAAGAAAACAACCCAGCAGCGACCGCAACGCGCCCTCGGGCACTTTGATGGCGGCGCGGCTGATGTCGTCGAGCATGCGCGCTTCGCCGTCCAGCGCCTTGTACTGGTCCTGCGCAAAGTACTCGCAGACCACGTTGTGGCCCAAGCGCACAGAGCCGGCCGTGGGCGCTTCCATGCCGGTAAGCAGGCGGATCAGCGTGGACTTGCCCGCGCCGTTTACGCCCACCAGGGCCACGCGGTCGCCGCGGTCGATTCTGAAGCGCACATGGTTGAGCACCAGCTTTGGGCCATAGCTCTTCGAGAGTCCCTCAGCCTCCGCCACCATGCGCCCCGAGGGCGCCGGCTGGGGAAACTTGAAGTGAATCGCGCGTTCCTCTTCGGGAATCTCGATGCGCTCGATCTTTTCCAGCTCTTTAATGCGGCTCTGAACCTGCTTGGCCTTGGTGGCCTGATAGCGGAAGCGGTTGATGAAGGCCTGCAGATGCTCGATCTGCTCGCGCTGGTTGCGGTAAGCCGCCTGTAACTGCGCACGCCGCTCGTCTTTCTGCTCGAGATATCTGGTGTAATTGCCCTGATAGATAGTCAGCCGCTTGTTCCATATCTCCACGATCCGGTCGATGGTCACATCGAGAAAGTAACGGTCGTGGGAGATAAGAATATAGCCGAAGGGATAACTCCTGAGATAGTCTTCGAGCCAGTTGCGTGTTTCCAGGTCCAGGTGGTTGGTGGGTTCGTCCAGAAGGAGAAGATTCGGTTTGGCCAGCAGCAGCTTGGCCAGCGCGATGCGCATCTGCCAGCCGCCCGAGAACTCATCGGTCTGCCGCGTCCAATCCTCCTTGCCGAAGCCGAGGCCAGTCAGCACGCCGCCCACCTGCGCGTCCAGCGCGTAGCCGTCGAGGGCGTGAAAGCGCTCCTGGAGCATGGAAAAACGCTCCGCGGCCGACTCATACTCCGGTCCGGCGTGGTCCAGCTCGGCCAACTGCCCGCTGAGCCGCTCGATCTCCCGCTCCATCTCGCGCAGTTCGTCGAAGACGCTGAGGCACTCCTCGAAAACCGTCCTGCCGGTGAGCTCCAGCCCCTCCTGCGGCAGGTAGCCGATGCTCATGCCGCGGGTCTGCTGCAACTGGCCGTAGTCCAGCGTCTCCAGGCCGGCCAGCACCTTCATCAGCGTGGATTTGCCGGCGCCGTTGGCCCCCACCAGCGCGGTTCTTTCCTTGTTTCGGATGAGCCAATTGGCTTCAAGAAACAAGACCCGCGGCCCAAACCGCTTACCGGCATTTTGCAGGGATAACATTCAGTCCATTTTCGCAGACCACCTGCGCCACCGCGGTAGGGCCAGCGGCTCGCTATTCGCTCGCAAAGGCTTTTTATGTTGCCAACTGCTGCCGCTTGCGGTGGAGCACGTAGCCGAAGCGCGGCTTGCGCTACGGCCGAATCTCGACCGGTGTGCCTACCGGAACCAGCTTCCATATCTCGTCGATCTCGTCATCGGTGACGGCGATGCAGCCCAGCGTCCAATCGTAGAGCCGGTGCGCCGCGCCCACCCACTCCATGCCGTTGGGGAGGCCGTGAATCATGATGGCTCCTCCGGGCGAGACGCCCAGCTTTGCCGCCCGCATGCGGTCTTCGGCGTTGGGATAGGAGACGTGCAGAGCCCGATGATAATGACTATCCGCGTTGCGCGCGTCGATCACGTAATGTCCCTCCGGCGTACGCCCGTCACCCTCCCGTTCCTTGGGCGCAAGGCCGCCCCGACCCAACGCCACTTTGTAGGTGCGGATCATCTTGCCCCCGGCTAGCAGCTCCAGCACATGGTCCTTCTTCAGGATGAGCACCGAGTCGGCCTTTTGTGCTGACGCAGGCTGCTGGACCGGCAACGTTCCAGCGGGAGCGCAGAGAGCAAGAAAGATTCCCGCTGCCGCCATTCGGCCGGCGATACGTGCATTGAATTGGGGAGATTTCATGCGCTTACTCTACTACCTCCGCGCCGCTGATTTTGGCGCAACACCGCCCAGGCCCTACAATGATCTCCTGGCCAGGGCCTGTAGCTCAACGGTTAGAGCAGGGGACTCATAATCCCTTGGTTGGGGGTTCGAATCCCTCCGGGCCCACCATTTTATCAACAACTTGCAGCCGGCCATCGCCAAGTGGATCGCCACCTTCTGCTGCTCTCTTGCGGCAGCGCAATCTGTCGAGCCCCCACTGGCCAGGACCACGCTCGAGACAACAGAAGCCCTAACCACACACTGATCCGCGAGGACACACCCAATGACGAAATGCTCCCGTCGAGAATTCCTTTCCTGGACCGCAGCCGCAGGCGCGGCAAGCATGCTAACCCCGGTTGGTCTGGCCAGCCCGCCGCGCATCCTGGCCGGGGCAGAGGCGCGCACGGCGCTGACGCCGTTTCCGCTCAACGCGGTCAGGCTGTCTGCCGGCATCTTCCGCGATGAGGCGGAGATCAATGCGCGCTACCTGGACTCCCTGTCCGTGGACCGGCTTCTGCACACGTTCCGGCTGACGGCAGGCATCTCCTCCAGCGCCGTTCCGTACAAGGGCTGGGAAGACCCGACCTGCGAGCTGCGCGGACATTTTGCGGGCGGCCATTTCCTTTCCGCAGCAGCGCTGGCCTGGGCAACATCCGGCAACGATGTGCTCAAGTCGCGCGGAGACCAACTCGTGGCCGGCCTGGCGGAATGCCAGAAGAAGATCGGCACCGGCTACCTGAGCGCCTTCCCGGCAGTGCTGTTCGAGCATCTCGCCGAGGGCAAGGACGTGTGGGCGCCCTTTTACACCTACCACAAGATCATGGCTGGGCTGCTGGACATGCATGTGCTGACTGGAAATGCGGATGCCCTGCAAGCGTGCGAAGGCATGGCGAGGTGGGCGGGCGAGTATTTCTGGGGGATCAGCGCCGAACAGCGCCAGCGGATGCTGCGCACCGAGTATGGCGGCATGAACGAGGTTCTGGTGAACCTGGCCGCGCTGACGAAGAAGGAAAGGTATCTCG
>JBEKZR010000093.1:0-10485 GCA_049509715.1 Occallatibacter sp.
CGAGAGGCAGTGCAGACGGCCGAAGATGCGCGAGAGATTGCGGTCAAGAAGATCGATGAGGTGCACCGAGCGGACGAGCGTCAGGCTTCTGCCGACGCACAGGCAAGATCGCAAGCGCAAGCCGCCGACGCGACCCGCCTGAAGGAACAGGCGCAGTTGGATGCGGCAAGGTCCCAGGCCGATACAGCAAAGGCGCAGGCCGACGCAGCCAAGGCACAGGCCGAAATGGCCGCGAACCAAACAGCATCAGCGGCGCAAATCACCGCGGCTCAGGCAGATGCAGACCAGTCTAGGTCGATCGCACAGCAAGCCCAACAGGCTGAACACCAGGCGGATAGCGATAAGGCGGCAATGCGCGCCCAATTGTCCGAGCAGCTCAACAAGATACTTGAGACGCGCGACAGCGCGCGCGGGCTGATTGTTAGCATGTCCGATGTATTGTTCGACACCGGACAGTATTCGCTGAAGCCTGGTGCACGTGAAAAACTCGCCAAGGTTGCTGGTATCTTGATCGCTTATCCGAGCCTTAACATTGAGGTTGGCGGATACACCGACAACGTGGGCGGCGACGAAATGAATCAAACGCTCTCGGAGAATCGCGCTGGAGCCGTCCTCAAATACCTGGTGGAAGAAGGCGTAACGACAAACTCAGTGAGCGCCAAGGGCTACGGCAACACGTTGCCGGTGGCCTCCAATGACAACGCGGCGGGCAGGCAGGAAAACCGTAGAGTGGAACTGGTTGTCTCCGGCGATGCAATCGGCAGCCCCACGAATGCCGCGACGGGAAGGTTGAACTAACAAGGCCGTGTAACCGCTGCGGTCTCGAAGAGAGGCCGCAGCGCATCTTCGGTGTTACTGCCAGCGAGCAGGAAAGCGAGGAGTGAAACTGCTTGGAACAATACTGATCGTGATTCTGGTCTTGGCGCTGATGGGCGCCTTGCCGCGGTGACCGCATACCAGGAGTAGGGGAGAGTATCCGAGCGGAGGAATAGGACTGGTCCTCCTGATTATTGCCATTCTCCTGGTTCTTGGCCGCATTTGAATCCGAAAGGAGGACACGATGCCGTTTCCCGATCCGATGCATCCCGGGAAGACACCCATAGATCCCGTTGCGGAAGCGGGTTCGCATATTGGAACGAAAATGTGCAAACTGCCTTTGCCCACGCGCATTGCGTTTGTCGGCAACTACCTGCCACGCGAGTGCGGCATTGCTACCTTTACGACTGACCTATGCAATGCAATCGCGGGAGAGTACGGAGAGGGACACCTGTTTGCGATACCCGTCAACGATCTCGATTCGAGCTACGACTATCCCACACAAGTGCGCCTGGAGATTGCCCAGGAAGATCTTTCTTCCTACGAGCGCGCCGCCGATTTCCTCAACTTCAATGGCAACGATCTAGTCTGTCTGCAACATGAATATGGCATCTACGGTGGCAACGCGGGCCGCCACATACTGACTCTGCTGCGCAAGTTGAAGATGCCCCTCGTGACCACGCTGCATACGGTTCTGCGCCAGCCGGATATAAATCAACGAATTGTGCTCGAAGAGATAGCACAGCTTTCCGATCGTCTGATTGTGATGAGCGAATTGGCGGCCAAACTTCTACGAGAAGTGTATGCGGTTCCGAGCGGGAAGATCGATATCATTCCCCACGGCGTGCCCGACTTTCAATTCATGGATCCAAATTATTTCAAGGATAGGTTCGGCACTGAAGGCAAATTCGTGCTGCTGACGTTCGGTTTGCTGTCGCCGAACAAGGGAATTGAGAACGTGATTCGAGCGTTGCCGGCGATTTTGGCCAAGCACCCAAATGTGGTGTATATCGTGTCCGGAGTGACGCATCCGCATATTCGCCGGCGCGAGGGCGAGCGCTACCGTGAAGAATTACAGGCTCTGGCAGAGCGACTTGGGGTTTCATCGAACCTGATCCTCGTCAATCGTTTTGTGAGTGCGGAGGAACTGGTTGAGCACGTGGGTGCGGCGGATATCTACATCACGCCTTATCGGCAGGAGGCGCAGATCGTCTCCGGAACGCTCGCAATCGCGCTTGGAGCAGGGAAGGCGATTATCTCAACGCCGTATTGGCACGCGAAAGAGCTGCTCGCGGATAAGCGTGGCGTGATCGTACCTTTCGAGAATCCCGATGCCATTACAGAGGCGGTGCTTCGACTCCTGGATAACGATGGAGAACGGCACGCCATGCGGAAGCGGGCCTACCTCCATTCACGCGAAACAATTTGGTCCAAAACGGCGCGAAAGTATATGGCGAGTTTCCAACGTGCACGATTCGAACGCACCTTGCAGCCCAGGGCAGCTCAGAAAGATGATGTTGCAGCGAATGCTGGTAACTACCTGCCGGCTTTGAACACGGATCACATGTTGAGACTGACAGACGACACGGGAATCTTGCAACACGCCATCTTTTCGGTGCCCAACACGCGCGAGGGCTATACGACCGACGACAACGCGCGCGCTCTTATTGTGTCAATTCTTCTGGATGAAAACCCTGAGTATGCGGACCGCCGGGAGTATCCAAACCTTTCCCATCGCTACCTTTCCTTTTTATGGCTTGCCTTCAACAGCGATACAGGGAGATTCAGAAACGTTCTCGGCTATGACCGTAAATGGCTTGAAGACGTTGGATCGGACGACAGCCATGGCCGTGCCTTGTGGTCTCTGGGGAACGTGTTAGGCCATTCGCGAAATGCAGGATTGAGAGGAGCGGCTGGGAGACTCTTCGAAGCCGCAGTCCCTGCAACGCTTACATTCACCAGTCCGCGTGCCTGGGCGTTTTGCATCCTGGGCATGCAAGCCTATCTCGACTGGTTCCCCGGGGACAGAGCTGTGCAGGGCGTTCGCAATACACTTGCGAATCGGCTCCTGGATATCTATGAGCGCAGTCACTCCGCGACATGGCGATGGTTCGAGAAGAGCCTTTCCTACTCGAATGCGAGACTGTCGCAGGCGCTGATTTTAGCGGGATGGCGGAGCGACAATCAGAGAATGATCGAAGCTGGAATGGATTCTCTGAAGTGGCTTGTTGCCGAGCAGCACCGCGACGATAAGGAGATCTTCGTGCCGATTGGGTCCAACGGCTTCTTCATAGAAGGAAATGAGAAGGCGCGTTTCGATCAACAGCCTGTGGAGGCCTGCGCAACGGTCTCCACCTGCCTTGAGGTATACAGGCTGACGGAAGAAAGCCAATGGCTTGAGGAAGCCCAGCGTGTCTTCTGCTGGTTTCTCGGCAAGAACGATCTGCAGGTTTCGCTGTATGATGAGCTCACAGGTGGATGCCGGGATGGCCTTCACCCGGACCGTGTGAACGAAAATCAAGGAGCGGAATCGACGCTTTCGTTCCTGATGGCGCTGCTTGAAATGCAGGCCGCCAAAGTTGCAAGCGTTGACGAACTGCATCAGGGAATGGGTGTATCTCTTTGAATTCCATCAATCCTACAGTCGCGGCGGCTGCGGCCGCCGTTCAGAAACAGCGAAAGCCAGGGGCATGCGTGGATCATCCATTATTTACTCGCTATCCCGGCAATCCACTCCTCAGCCATGAAAACTGGCCCTATCCCATCAATAGCGTTCTAAACGCAGGGGCCGTACACTTGCCAGATGGAGATACTTTGCTCTTGTGCCGCATTGAAGACAGAAGCGGACTATCGCATCTGTGCGCCGCGCGTTCTGCCAACGGCATCGACAATTGGTGTATCGACTCCCAGCCAACTCTGATGGCGAATCCAAACGAGTACCCGGAAGAGATTTGGGGCATCGAGGACCCGCGCATTACCTATGTCCCGGAACTCGAGCAATATGCTATAGCGTACACTTCCTTTGCGCGAGGAGGTCCCGGAGTCTCGCTGGCGCTGACGAAGGACTTCCGGAGCTTTGAACGATTCGGCGTAATCATGTCCCCAGAGGACAAAGATGCTGCGTTGCTGCCGCGGAGGATCGGTGGCCGCTGGGCTCTCATCCATCGCCCGATGACTGCCCTGGGCGCTCATATGTGGATCTCCTATTCACCGGACCTGCGGCATTGGGGAAGCCACAAGATCATTCTCGAGGCGCGGCGTGGAGGTTGGTGGGATGCGAACAAGATCGGACTTTGTTCGCCGCCGATAGAAACGGCCAAGGGGTGGCTGATGATCTATCACGGAGTGCGGCAAACGGCATCGGGAAGCATTTATCGGCTTGGTCTCGCGCTCTTCGATTTGAAGAGGCCGGAGATTTGTCTGCAACGGGGAAACTCATGGATCTTCGGGCCAGAGGCTTTCTATGAACGGAACGGCGATGTGAACGATGTTGTGTTTCCTTGCGGACAAACCATCGGAACTGACGGAGATGCAATCAACTTGTATTACGGCGCAGCCGATTCCTGCATCGCTCTGGCCACGGGCAGCATCCGCAGTCTTCTCTCCTGGCTGGACTCGAATGAAAGTCAAGCAGAAAGTCACGCATTCTAGCGAATGCGGCGATAAGTCTGGAAAGGGTAGACACATGAGTAGTTCAAGCCGGAATTGGCCCGATTGGCTGCCGCATCCGCTTTGGATACGTCGCGAGTGCCCTCGCTGCAATTCGCTCAAATTCAAGCCCGCCGAGTTGCGGTCATTTGATAGCCTGCTCAGCATGTTTGCGCTGCGGCCGGTTCGTTGCATGTTTTGCTGGCGGCGGTACTATTGGTTTACTTTGCATGACGCAAAGGCGTAATGAGTCCACCATTGTTTGCAGCGCTCAGGGGCGGCTCTTGTCACTAGGCGGAAGATACACAGAAGGCACATCACCTCACGCCCGGAATCGAGCGGCCATTGTTCTGAAATTGAAGCATTCAAGCACAAACATAGGGCAAAACCTGCATGAGTATTACTGTCCCACAACCTGCTCAATATCATACGCTACGTGTGCGTTCCCCCCTTATGCCGCACTGGCTCACGCACCTGGGAGTACTAGGGCTATTCTCCGTTGCGGTGGTCGATTCCTCCGTCATCCCTCTGCCCCTGCCAGGAAGCACTGACCTGCTGCTATTGTGGCTGGTGGCGCACAGCGGAGATCCCTGGCTGCTTGCTTCTTGTGCCGCTGCGGGCAGCATCCTGGGCGGGTACACCACCTGGCACATTGGCCGCAGAGGTGGCGAAACGGCGCTGCGGTGCTATGTGCCGGCGCGTCTTCTTGGGCGAGTCGTCGGATGGGTGGAACGTCACCGGATCCTCGCGGTCTTTCTTCCCGCATTGCTTCCTCCGCCGATTCCGCTATTGCCGTTTGCGCTCGCCTCGGGTGCACTGGGCGTCTCGCGCAGGCGCTTCCTCATCGTCTTCGGCGCGGCTCGCAGCCTGCGATATTCCCTCGTGGCATGGCTCGGTGTGGCCTATGGACGCAAGATCGTCCGCCTCTGGTCTGGGACCCTCCAGAAGTGGTCGACTCCGCTGCTTTGCGTGTTCTTGGGCCTGCTGGTAGCAGGCGTTTGTTTTGGAATATGGAAGGTTCGCGGTCTGCGCAAAATCGATGCCGCAAAGATACTCGCGTTGCAGGACGAAGCAACTCAGGCGCTCTAAACTCCCGAGGCCGCTTTGTCCTGCGTCTCCTGCTTTTTGCATTTGCAGCTGTTTTGGGTTGCGCGGCAGACCCATATAGGAGCGGAAGAAACGGCCGGGTAGGGTATACCCGGCCGGTGACGGCTTCAATGAACGATCAATGTCTTCCGAGAGGACAGTTCCGCTACCTCCGAGGCTCCGACTCAGATTGGCGAGCCTGAGGTTGGCGAGCCTGCAACGACTGCTGCTGTGCAGTGTGTTTCTGCACCAACTGCTGCGTCTGTTGCTGGTGCTTCTGCTCCAGTTTCTGGTTGTTGGCGTTCTCCTTCTGCTGATGTTCCGCGTCCTGCTTCTGCTGAAGCTGCTGCCGCTCCTGACTCTGCTTGGCGATCAACTTGTCCTGCTGCTGTTCGTACTTTCTGTCTGCCTTTGCATTCCCTGAGTTGATCGGCGCGGGGCGGGCAATGGGTGAAAGGTCCTTGGGATGGATTGCGGGGCGAGTCTCGTTTGTCGCACTGCCGGCTGCGGCGCGGGAACGCTCCTCTGCGCCCCTGGCGCCTAGCGCTCCGTGTTGTTGGTTGAAATCTCCGGGCTTTGCAGTGGCTGCGATTGCCGGATTGCCGTGGTTGGTCCCTGCGCGCTGCTCCGGATTGGCGCGCGCGGCCTGTGCATGTTGAGTTTGAACTTCGACAGCCGGAATATGCCTCTGCTTTGCCGCAGCCTCCTGTTCAGCGGTTGGACGCGCCTCGACCCCACCCCTTCCACCGTTGTAGCTGACGCGGTTCTCGTTGTTGACCTCGATTCTTTCGTTGTAGACATTGCGATTGATCGTGATATCCACATTATTCACGGAACGGTTATAGAAGAAGTGTCCGTGGTCCCAGCGGCCGCCTCCGTACCCGCCGCCCCAGTAGCCGAAGCCGTAGTTGATGCCGCCATAGAACCCGACGAAGGGCCCCCAGTAGCCGTCATTGAAGAAATAACCGCCGTCGCCCCAGCTCCAATAGCCCGGCGTCCAGAGGAAACCCTCTTCCGGCGCCATGATCCACGTGCCGGGAACCCAATAGTAGTCGGAGACGCTGTCGTCATAGGCCCAGTAGCCCGGTGTCCAGATATAGCCGTCTCCAGGGCAAATTGGCTGGTCGTAAAACGGCAGAGCAGGAGGACCGATCGCGACCCTTACGCCAATCTGCCCAAACGAGGCGGCCGGAATGGCCAAAATCAGAAGCGCTAGCAGAAACCGGATGGTACGCATATTAATCTCCTTGCCAGATCGTCCTTCGATTGCCTGCCTACACGGTGCAGATTCGGCCCTCGAGGACTGAACGGCGACGCGTTTTGCGCCATGGTTAAGGCTTCCAGCAATATCTTTGCAAGTCTGTGCATTACCGCTCATTTTGAGCTCAAAATGAGCGATGGACATCAATACCTGTCCACGCCTATCTCAACCTGACGCCGCGATAACAGCCTACTTGCCCTTTCTGCATTCGAGATCCGCGGTTGGATTCTTCATTCTCAGTGTCACGTGGGCATCGAGATGCGCCTCGGTATCCTCAGTGGCATCACGGACCGCATCTTTTGTCGTACCCCAGGCATTCTCGACCTTTCCTTTAACCTGTTGAGCCATGCCTTCAACCCGGAGCTGTGTATTGCCCGTTAGCTCACCCGCTTTACGCTTTGCGCTTCCCGCCACTTCGTCGATTATGCCCTTCACTCGATCCTTATTCACAGGTCCACCTCCGTGGATTCAACACTTGTCGATTTGTTTGAGGCCCAGGAAAACTATTCAAGCGCCTCAAATAAAGAGGAAGCCGTAGAATGACCGTCAAGCTACAGCGACAACGTTGCTCAGTTTATGGGCCAATATCAGCATTGTCTGAGCAGTTTAGACCGCGTCCGGAGTACGCGATGCTGGGCTACCGGGGATCTCTTGGTCGACCTTGTGTTACGCGCCTGAAATGACACGGTGGCGGCCTGTCTCCTTTTGCATGCTATTGGAGATTGTTCTCAATAAAAACGTGCCTGGCAGTGCGCGCCGATCGTCTCCTGAGCGTTCTTGCTCAGACAGCATCGTGCCGTGCCTCTAGTGTGTGAGATACCTTGTGCGCCTCAGTGCGCGAAACGCAAGTGACGCTGCGCATGGGTAGAAAAGGTGAGATGCATGAAGAAACTTATGACGTTTGTGGCCCTACTCGGCATGACGAGCATCGGCTGGGCAGGAACAACTCGCGAAAACGTGAAGGACAGGTTGGACAATGCCGGTGCGGTGCTGCACGAGATCATGGCCGCGCCGGATAGAGGCATTCCGGAGGAAGTTCTGGAACACGCAAAGTGTATTGCCATTATTCCGCACATGATCAAGGGCGGTTTTGTGTTTGGCGCGGAAAACGGCAAGGGCGTCGCCACTTGCCGCACAGTGGCCGGATGGAGTGCGCCGGCGTTCTTTGACATTACCGGTGGCAGTTGGGGATTGCAGATCGGCGTCGAAGGCGTCGATCTGGTCATGATCATCCAGAACGACCGGGGTATGGCACATTTAATCAACAGTAATTTTCAGCTGGGCGGCGATGCTTCCGCTGCAGCCGGACCGGTTGGGCGCCACGCTTCCGCCGATACCGATTGGAAGCTGGAAACCGAAGTCCTGACTTACTCGCGCGCAAGAGGCGCATTTGCCGGACTCACGCTGACCGGCGCCTCGATTCGCCGCGACAACGACGCCACCGAGGCCATCTATGGCCGTGACCACTCTACGGGCGCCATCCTGCGGGGCGAGGTGGCTGTGCCGGTCTTGGCGCAGTCGTTCCTCGATGCGGTCAGGGACGCGAAGGCTCAGGCCATCGCTCGTAACCGGTAGTCAATAGCCAATGCTTGCGGGCGCCTGAGAGTCTTGCAGTGCTTATGCGCCCGCAACGCCGCGAAGGAGCAGCTATGCTTTGGACAATCCTTGTAATTGTTCTCGTTCTGTGGCTGTTGGGCTTCAGTTTCCATGTTGCCGGCAGCATGATTCACCTTCTCCTGGTTTTGGCGCTGATCATCCTGCTATTCAACCTGCTGTCCGGACGCCGGAGTTAATTCTGAAGCAAGCAGAGCCTGAGGAGTGTTGGACTGCTTCAGCATTCCGTGGCACAGTGAGCTGAACTTCAGGGGGATCTTCGGTGCCACTTGAACGGTCCGTTGAAGTCAACAAGGGCGGTTCCCTGAAGCTCGCGTTTGTGGGTGCGTCGCCGATGACAGTCTCTGGACTGTACCGGTTGTGCCCCCGAAAGCAACACAAAAGCCCGGCCAATTCTCGAAGGGTGTAATTTTGGGTGTATTGATTTCGATGTGGATTTATATCCACTTCATTTGCAATGGTTTATGCGTCGATGTGAATCCCTCCCTTGCCGCTAAGTCGTATGTTTTCAATATCTTAACAGAATAAGTCGAACGCTGCGTACTTTTCGCCGCAATTCCGCAGATTTTCTCGTGAACCGTAACTGGAGAGGTTTCGCCACCGCGCCGGTACCTGCCCATAGGTCTTCCTCGGCCGGGCTGACCGCCACCACCAGAACCGCCATTGCAACCACTCGCGCCCACGCAACTAGCGAGGGCAAGAACAGAACAACTGAAAGGGACTCTCTCGCGGGATCCCTCCTGATGGGCAGCTCGTTCGCACTATTCTCCCTAAAAACGCGAACGGTTATATGTTTCCTGGAACGTCCCGAAATACTACTACCGGGACACAGCGTGGGTCCCCGGTTCTCAGCCGCCGAGGCGGACGAGGAGCCCGGCCTGCCTGTCCCATTCCTGAACATGGGTGTAGTAGACTGGCCCTTTGGTTGCGCGTAATGGCCGATGGGAGCCGTTTCTTGCGCTGGCCAGGGAGATTGCTCGATGCATATTGTGTTTGCCTCCTCGGAGTGCGCTCCGTTTGCCAAGACCGGCGGGCTGGCCGACGTGGTGGGGGCGTTGCCGCCGGAGCTCAAGAAGCTGGGGCACAAGGTTACGGTGTACCTGCCGCTGTATGCGGGGGTGCGAGCGCAGATCAAGGGCAAGTGGAAGTACGCAGTGCGGTCGATTACGATTCCCTTCGAGCACTACAACCGGTTTGTGGGGATTGTGGACGGGGGCAGGCGGAACGGGGTGCAATATTACTTTGTCGATTGCCCTGAGCTGTTCTACCGGCCGGGGCTTTATGGGACCAGGACGGGCGACTATCCGAACAATTGGGAGCGTTTTGGGCTTTTTTGCCGGGCGGTGCTGGAGGCGGCGAAGCTGCTAGGCGCGCCACAGGTGTTTCATGTGCACGACTGGCAGGCGGCGCTGATTCCGGTGTACCTGCGGACGGTGTACTCCATGGACCCGGTGCTGCGCGGGGCGGGAGTGGTGCTGACGATTCACAACGCCGGCTACCAGGGATGGTTTCCCCCGGCTACGACGGAGCGGTTGCTGTTCCCGTGGGAGATCTTCACCATGGACAAGGTGGAGCATTTCGACACCTTCAATTTCCTCAAGGGCGGAGTGGTCTACTCCGACATGCTGACCACGGTGAGCCGGAAATATGCCGAGGAAATTCAGACGGCGGAATTTGGAGAAAAACTGGACGGCGTGCTGCGGGAGCGAGCGGCGGACCTCAAGGGGATTTTGAACGGCGTGGACTATGCGCATTGGGACCCGGCCACGGACGGGAACCTGGCGGCGCACTACACCCCGGAAGATCTGGCGGGCAAACAGGAGTGCCGCGCGGATTTGCTTCGTGCGTTTGGGCTGGAGAGGGTGCCGGAGTCGATGCCGGTCATCGGCATCGTGTCGCGGTTAGCCAGCATGAAGGGCTTCGACTTGGTGATGGAGATAGCAGACGAGTTGGCGGAGCGGAATGTGGCTGTGGTGGCGCTGGGGACGGGTGAGCCGGCATACGAGAGGTTCTTTCGCGATTGGGCGTTCCGGAACCAGGCCAACGTGGCCGTGCAGATT
>JBEKZR010000094.1:0-10477 GCA_049509715.1 Occallatibacter sp.
TTGGCCAAAGCCAAGCCTGCTCCTGCGGTGAAAAAGACTGCGCCTGTCACCGTTGCGTCCAAAGGGAGCAAGGCAGCGAAGGTTACGAGCGGCGTACCGCGCGCCGTAAAGGCTGTGGCTCGAGCGCTGGTCAAGTCTAAAGCCAAAGCTCCGGTCAAGGCTGCGGTGAAGGCTCCAGCCAGGACTGCGGTCAAAACTGCGGCGAAACCTCCCATCAAGACCCCCACCAAGCCGCCGGTGAAGGCGCCGGCCAAGGCTCCAGCCAAGGCTTCGGCGGTGAAATCCGCGCCAGCAAAGGGCAAGCCGGCTCGCGCAGCGGCCTCCAAGAGAGGCAAGGTTTCGCCTGCAGCAAAGACCTCAAAGCCGGCGGCGAAAAAACCCGCTCCCAAGGCGGCAAAGAAACGCTAGTGACAATTGCAATAATGGCCGGACAATTGTAATAATGGTGGGACAAACACAATTAATGTAGTTCTCCCGGAACGCGCGGGGGAAGGAATATATGTATGCGTTCGTTTGCCTGGTGGCCAACGCTCATCGTACATGCCGTGGCGACCTTCGCAGATCTTCGCAACAGCCGACTCAAATGTACAACCAACGTTGCACATCCTCGGCACGAAACGGGTATTACAAATGATGGATCGAATTCACGAGTATTGAAGCGGTTGTATGTAGAAGCGGGTGATCTCGTTTTCGGTTGGAAGCAGAGCGGGATGTGTCGCGATCCGGAGTTGGCTCTCGCCAATTCCGTGAAGAGCAAGATGCCTAACGCTCCGGCCATCGTTATCGGAATGCCGATTTTCTTCTTTTTGCATTGAGGATCTGAAAACACGACATGCCCAACCCAGTCACGACCTATCAATTTCAGGTTAACCCGCAGGAAGAGTCGCAACTCACAAGGAGCAGCGAGTCCGTGAGTTCAATCTCTTCTCTGGGTCTCGACGATCGGTATTCCGACTCTGTTGGAGCCGATCTCCTGTTAATTGCGCTGATCGGGCCGGACAAGGAGCGCCGCATGGCGGCAGCCGCTGCTCTTGCCGAATGCCAGGCGGGCAATGTTCGTGAATACGCTTCCTATCCGGCCAGCCTGGACGATGTGCCAAGGCTTCTGGAGCCGGATTACGACGTCATCGTGATTGACTTGGACAGCAACCCCGAATACGCCGTGGAACTGGTGGAGAGCATCTGCGCCAACAGCTCGGCGACGGTGATGGTCTATTCGGCGAAGGCCGGTCTGGATTTGCCGGTCCGCTGTATGCGCGCGGGCGCTCGCGAGTTTCTGACTCTGCCTTTTGACCAAAGCACCATAGCCGAGGCCATGGTTCGGGTCTCGGCGCGCCGTCGGGCAACTCGCCCGCCGAAAAAGGCGAGCGGCAGGCTGCTGGTGTTTCTCGGCGCCAAGCCCGGCGAAGGCGTCACCACCATTGCCTGCAATTTTGCGGTAGCGCTGGCCCAGGAGTCCGGTCAAAGCACGCTGTTGATCGATCTCAATCTTCCGCTGGGAGACGCCGCGCTCAATCTGGGGGTCGTGGCCGAATTCTCGGCCATCAACGCTCTTCAGAACTACAGCCGTCTGGATTCGAGTTTTCTCTCCAAGCTCTTGGTCAAGCATAGTTCGGGAGTATTCGTACTCGCGGCTCCCGGTAAGTTTCCCCAGTTCGATGCCTCCGATGAAGCCATCGACAAGCTGCTCGCCGTGGCGCGGCAGGACTTCGATAACGTGGTGATCGATCTGGGATCGAGGCTTGATTTAATGGGCACGTCTCTCTTCAAAGAGGGGTCCACGATCTATCTGGTCATCCAAGCCGGCATCGCCGGACTACGCAACTCAAATCGCCTGATCTCGCAGTACTTCACCAGGGCGGTGCCCAAACTCGAAATTGTGATCAACCGGTTTCAGACACGCTCCCTGGGTCTGGGCGTCCATGAAGACGAAATTGCGAAGGCGCTCACCAGGCCGGTACAATGGAAAATTCCCAACGATCATGCCGCTGTGCGGCGCATGCAGAACACCGCTACCCCACTGGTGCTTGAAGATTCGCGCATTTCACGGCTCGTCCGGCAGATGGCCCGATCGGCTTGTGGCCTGCCCGCAATCCCGGAAAAGGGAAAGAAATCAGGCTTCAGTTTCAAAAATCTAGCCCGAAATACTTCTGCGAAGATTTCCACGCCCGAGGACGTGCCGACAATCACGCAGCCAGGGTTTGTGCCCGGCCAGGGTAAGGCAGGTACTACGCCTGGCACGACACAGCCCGACGCCACGGCGAACATAGCAGAGGAGTCCGTTTCTACTCCTCCCGCGGGCACCGTGCTTACGGCAGAAACACCGACGCCGATCATGCCGGCGGACACCGCGGTCCGCACCGGCCTTGCGGACGCGAAGCAGGAGACATTACCCAGCGTCAGCACCCCTGACCAGCAGAGTGAACCTGAAACGCGCATTTACCAAGGTGTTACCTATGTAAAGGGAGCGGACGGCCAATGGCATCTCCAGGACAATGCGACCGATGTCGTGATTCACGAGACTCCAACCATCGCATGGCCGACGCCCGCTCCGATTGCTTACGGCGCCGCGCTCAGCGCCACTGCGCTCAATGCCACGGCATCGGTTCCGGGGACTTTCGTCTACACTCATGCCGCAGGCGAGGTGCTCGCTGCGGGAACGCATGAGCTCTCGGTAATCTTCTCTCCGACGGACGTCACGGACTACACCACGGCGCGTGCTGCCGTGTCGCTGACGGTCACCAAGGAGATGCCGGCCATTACATGGCCGACGCCCGCAGCGATTGCCTACGGCGCCGCGCTCAGCGCCGCTGAGCTCAATGCAACGGCATCAGTATCGGGAACTTTCGTCTACACTCCTGCCGCAGGCGAGGTGCTCGCGGCGGGAACGCATATGCTCGCGGTGACCTTCACTCCGACGGACGCCGTGAACTACACCACGGCGCATGCTGCCGTGTCGCTGACGGTCACCAAGGAGACGCCGGTCATCGCAGGGCCGACGCCCGCAGCGATTGGCTCCGAGGGCGCCACGCTCAGCGCCGCTGAGCTCGATACCAAGTCCCAGCCCGTACCGGCCAAAGCTGCCCCTGCTCAAGCCGAGAAGCCTGTTTCCCAGGCAAAACCCGCACCCAAGAAGGCCCCCACAAAGGCTCCTGCCAAGGTTCCGCCGGTCAAGGCTGCTGCTAAGCCGCCCGTCAAAACTCCGGCAAAGCCTCTGGAGACGGCTGCTACAAAGACTCCGGCAAAGCCGCGCGTCGAGACTCCGGTGAAGGCTCCGATCGAGACTCCGGCTTCCCAGTCCTCTGTCAATGTTGTATCCGGACTCGATTTGATGGGTACGGCTGTCTTCCAAGACGGCACCACGATCTACCTAGTTATGCAACCCGGCTCCGCCGGAGTGGAGAACGCAAACCGCATGGTCTCTCAATTCTTTACCGCCGGTGGCCCCAAACCCGAAGTCGTGGTCAACCGATTTGAGTCGCGGCTCCAGGGCGGCGCTGAAGGTCAGAATACGACGGCTCTCGTCCCGTCGACTCGTTTGCCTATTTCCCGGCTGATCCAGCAGATGACCGGATCAGATTCCGGGCTGCCTGCAATCCCGGAAAGGAAGACAGGCTTCAGTCTTAAAAATTTAGGCCGAAATCTCTGGGCGAAGATTTCCCCTTCCGGGAGGGCGCCGGCAATCACGCAGCTAAGGTTGGAGCACAGCCCGAATAACGCCAGTACTACGCCTGGCGCGATTGAGCCTGAGGTCACGGCGAACATCCCGGGGAAGACCGTCTATACTCCTCCAGCGGGCACCGTACTTACGGCCGAAATGCCAACTCCGTTCATGCCAACGGAGATCGTGGACGCGAAGCGGGAGGTGTTACCAAGCGCCGGCGCCCCCGACCGGCAGGGCGAACCTGAAACGCGCACTTACAGAGGCGCTACCTATGTGAAGGGCGCGGATGGCCAGTGGCACGCGCAGCAAGCTCAGACTCATGTCACTGAGCCCGATGCCAAGTCCCAGCCCGCACCGGCCAAGGCTGCCCCTTCTCCAGCCAAGAAGCCGACTCCCCAGGCAACACCCGCGCCCAAGAAGGCCCATGCCAAGGCTCCCCCCAAGCCTTCGGCCAAGGTTGCTGCAAAGCCACCCGTAAAGACTCCGGCGAAAGCTCCGGCAAAGCGGTCCGTCAAGACTGCAGCAAAGCTCCCGGCGAAAGTTCCGGCAAAGCGGCCAGCCAAGGCTCCGGCAGTCAAGTCCGCGCATGCAAAGAGAAAGCCGGCTCCCGTGGCGAGAAACAAGGCAGGCAGGGTTTCGAATTCGGTAAAGCCCTCGAAGCCGGCGGCGAAAAAGCCCGCTCCCAAGCCAGCAAAGAAGCGCTAAGCAGAGAAACAGCATTCAATATTCTGGACTTTGCGCGGACTGGTCAGCTTGACTTCAACCTTGTACATCACCTCGTGAATGAAGGGGAAGGGATTACGGCGGTTTCACAGTTTCCGTGACCATTCCGGCATCATGCGAGGCGAGTCACTCAGCGGCAGTACTTTGGGGTACAGCAATTGTGGAGCCTCTATAACTGCCAATAAGTCATGCCATGGCCATTTTTTGCGGCACTGTCTCTATCTCGGAGCTTGCCGCCTCCACCATCTCCCGAATCGAGTTGATGACCAGATCAGGTTCGTCGAGATGGATCCAATGCGCGCTCGCTGGGGCGATCACCTGCTGCACGTTGTCGCCGATACGGCAAAGATGCTGGCGGGAAAGCGGCGTCGATTTTCCGGGGGTAAGCACGAGCACGGGGATGCCGCGGATGGGTTCGGCGTCCTGCATCTCTCTCACGGTGTCGGGAATGGCATCGACATGGCTGTACATGCCGATATAGTAGGCGGGACGCGACCAGTGGGCGGCGACGATGGGCCAGACTTCCCTGGGCATCTTGCCAACCTCGTCTGTGAGGCGTCCCAGCACATGGCGGCCGCCGACTCCAGCGGCGGCGGCCAACTGGCCAGAGAGGCGGCCGGAGCGGCAAAGCATCGAGGTAACAGCCAGGCGGACGAGCCCGAATCGCGCAAACGGGATGGCGTAACGGGATAACCTGCTGCCAAGATCGACGGCGGATTGTTTGGCGGGGTTGAGAGGCGGCCATTCTTCACAACGCATGGGGTCAACCAGCAGCACGCTGGCCACGTCGCCGGGATACAGCAGCGCATAGCGGCGCATCACCAGCCCGCCGAAGGAATGCCCGACCAGGATGTAGGGTGGCTTGATGCCCGCACCTTGCAGCATGGCGTGCAGTTCCACGGCGATGTTGCCGGGGGTCCGGGCGGTGCGGCACGGGCTGCTCCAGCCGAGTCCGCAGCGATCGTAGGATGCGGTGCCGGTGAAACGGGAGACCTTTTCCTGGACGTGAAACCAGTTCAGATTAGTGGCAGCGATGCCGGATTCAAAGAGTACGGTCGGGCCGCCCGTTCCTTTTTCGAGCAGGTAGAGCCTGTGCCCGCGCCCAATCGTTACCCAGCGCCCGGAGCCGGCAAAGCGCCGCCGGTCGCGGTGCGCGCCGATCAACTGATAGAGAAACCCCGCGGAGATCAGGGTTGCGGCAAGGCCAAGAATAAAGAGAGCAAGATACATGACTGATCCTAGAAACGGGTAAGTTGCCCGGGGCTGAAGTCCCCGAGGCCGAGATTGGCTTTGGGGCTGCCGCGGTCGATGATGAGCAACGTGGAGCCGGCTTGTCCGCGAATCTTCGCCTCCACCTGATGCGCCGACCAGACGCCGCCGTTCTGGCGCAGGCCGAAGTAAGTAAACTCCTTCACCGTCCCGTCCTTCAGCGTTTTCTCCACATAAACGGGAAAGCCGATGCCGTGATCGAGCCAAGTGGTGACCTGGGCGTAATGTGTCTTGTCAGTCGCTCCCGGCGTGCTTTTCACCACGTCGCAATCGCGTGCGCCGTACTTGGCTTCTTCCAGCGCTGTTTGGCTCGCCCAGAAGTACTGCGCCTCGAGAAAATCCTCGTAAGTGAATTCGGCGCCAAGCGGGCCGTCGGACCACTTGTCGAAGGGCAGAATAACGGGATTTGCGTCGCCGGGGTGAGCAATTTTGACCACGTTTGGCCCATTGGGACGCATCTCCAGCAGGATGTGGGCGGGGAGATGGACGAAACTAGACGCAGGATTCGTGCCTGCCTTTGAGGCCGCGCCAATCTCCACCAGCACACGCAGCACACCAGGGAACCAGTGCGCCTTGATGGTGAATGGATAGCTGATGCGGATGCCGTTCGCGTCCACGCGGAGCAGGTGGCCGGTGGCGCGGAAGTCGGTCGACTGCACGCGCTGCCTGGGGACGGCAAGCACGTCGCGGGCATCCGTCGCGTTGGCAGGGATCGCGCAGACGAGCGCTGCAGCCAGGGCGACGGTGGACAGTCTCATGACTCGGGCCTTGCTTCACATCGGTCGTTGTGGAGGCCGTCGCGGAGGCGAATGTGCCGGGGCGCGGAGCGGGCAATCTCATCCTCGTGGGTAACGACGATCAGCGTCATGCCGCGCTCTTTGTGAATGCCGACGAGCATCTCCATGATGCGCGCGGAGTTGACGCTGTCGAGGTTGCCGGTGGGCTCATCCGCCAGCAGGATTCCAGGAGCGTTGGCCAGGGCCCGGGCAATCGCCACGCGCTGGCGCTCTCCCGCGGAAAGCTCGTTGGGATACTGGTAGAGGCGGTGTTCCATGCCCATCTCGCGGAGCAAGGCCCTGGCGCGCCGGGCACGGTTGTGGGCATCCTGGCGGACCGCTAACATGGGCGCCTGCACGTTCTCAATGGCGCGCAGTGTTGGCAGCAGATAAAACGACTGAAAGATGAATCCCACCTGATGGGCTCTATAGTCGTCGAGGTCGATGGCGGCGCCCAGTGCGGCGCCCCGGAAGAGGACCTGTCCGCTGGTCGGAGTGTCGAGCCCGCCCAGCAGTTGCAGCAAAGTGGACTTGCCGCTGCCGCTGGGCCCGCTGATGGTGACGTACTCGCCGGCGGCAATGGATAGATCGACGCCGCGCAGGGCTTCGATGCGTCCTTCGTCGTAGCTCTTGCACAGGTTGCGAACTTCCAGCAAAGCCTCACTCATGGCGCAGCGCCTCCACTGGAGAAAGATGCGCGCCGCGCCAGGCGGGAATGGCGCCGGCAACCAATCCGGCCAGGACGGCGATGCCGAGCGCCTCGGCCAGAAGCAGCAGAGGAAAGGAGGCGGAAACGATGCTGGCGGTTTGCGGCAGTGCAGAGAGAAGGCGCAACGCGCTCCATCCAACGGCGATGCCGAGAATTCCGCCGGAGAAGCCCAGCACGGCCGCTTCGGTCTGAATCAGCAAGAGGATGCGCCCGCGCTTCCAGCCCAGCGCGCGCAGAATGCCGATCTCCCGGGTGCGCTCGAAGACCGACATTACCATGGTGTTGGCGATGCCCAGGATACCGATGAGCAACGCGATGGAGGATGTGCCCCAGGCGGCGGCGTGCGCCAGCAGGACGAGCTGGTTGTTGCTGGCGCGCTCGGCTGCGGGAACGGCGCGAAGACCGGGCAGAGCCGCTTCAATCTGCGCCTGCGCCCGCTTAAGATACTGCTCGGGCGATTCGCCCGCCGGCGCCGGCTTGAGCCGCACATGAAACGCCGTGACCTTTCCCTCCAGGCTGCCGAGCTTCTGCATCTGATCGAGCGGCAGGATGACCGCGCCGGCCTCCAGCGCCGAGCCGCCGTGGTAGATCCCGGATACGGTGAAGGGCGAGCCTTGAATCTGGAGCGTGTCGCCGGGTTTCTTGTTCAGGCTGCCGGCCAGCAGATCGCCCAATATCACTTCAGGCTGGCCATCGCGGAAACGGCGGCCGGAGAGGAACTGGAGGGATTCAAATTCGTAGGAATCAGCCTTCCAGCCGTAAGCCAGGGCGTTTACGTCCTGTGTCAGGTCCATGAGGTTGAGGATCATGGGCGTTGCCTGGCGAACCGTAGGTAATGCCTTGAGCTTCACTCCCACTGACTCGTCCATGGAGGTGTTCAGGAAGGTCTGCTGAACCACGGCAATGTCGGTGCCGCTGCTCAGGTACATGCGCAGCCATTCGTGCTCAAAGGAGCGGGAGAAGCCGACCAGGCCCACAAAAGCGCCGATGGCCATGGCGATGCCGCATAGCGTGAGCAGAGTGCGGAGACGCCGGCGCCAGAGATTTTTCCACGCAAATCCGATGAAGGACAATTGAGAGGCCATGAAGTTGAAACGGGTCCTCACATGCTCGGACTCGGGGAAGTCCCTAGAGCGCCAGTTTATCGGGCGGCAAGAGCAATGTCTATCCACCCTTTGGTATTCAACGGAATTTCACGATTGTGCAACCCCGACGCCTGTTGCGGAGCGGAGAGGAAAAAAGAGCGGCCGGTTTTGCCGTGGCTGCTCCTTCTTGAAGCTGGCCGGCCGGATGCTCTCGAAACGGAAAAAGACAAAAAAACAGTACTCAAGCCGCATCAGAGGCGGGCAGAGCCGAGTGGGCAGCCGCCTTGGAGCATTGCTTGAATTGGCTTGCGGGAACCGGATCGCAATAAAAAAACTACGAACGGTCGCGTCCACGCGAGCTGCCGCCGCCGCTGCCCTTGCGCGCCTGGTAGCAATCCCGGCAGTAGACCGGGCGGTCGCCACGCGGCTCAAAAGGCACTGTTGTAGGCTGGCCGCAACCCGAACAAATCACAGGAGTTCCCTGTGCCGAGCCCGAACGGTAGCCGGAGCCCCCCGAATCGTTCTTCTTTGCCTGACGGCAGTTCTTGCAACGTTTTGGGGTCGAATAACCACGTTCCTGAAAGAACGCCTGATCGGCAGCGGTGAAGGTGAACTCCTGCCCGCAATCGCTGCAAGTAAGTTGAATATCTCCGGCCATGGGTCTCCTCGTGGAGATTGTACAGCGCAATGAGACCTTTGCGCACAAGGAATCTTTTGAACTGAAAAACTCAGGCCCGGCCGAAGGTAGTTTTGCTCTTCCGCCGCCGGGCCGGGACTGCGGGCGGACGCGTTCTTGTTTCCTGGAGAGCACCGGGAAGTCCGGTTGGGCAGTGCGGGCCGGTTTTCGCCTGAGGGATGGTCAAAGAACGACCCCGGAGGAGGCTTCTGAGGTATACTCGCGAAACCGGGGAAGCAAGAATGACAAACCGGCTTGAACCAACCCTGGTTTAATTTGGAATAGATAGCATTACGCCAGGCTCATGAGTGAAGCAACGGGTACGCCAGGAACGACCTGCTCGATGTGGCTCAGGTTTGTCGACAAGCAGAGGCCGGGAGCAAAACGGGATGAACACGAATCATGGGTGTGGCCCAGAACTGCGATCGGGGGTCTGTGCATCGCCGGACAACGGTGCGTCTGGCGATTCCGCACCGGGTCTTTCCGTAGCGGCGATTTCCCGAGCGCTGGGGATGCTGTGTCTTCTCTGGGCCGCGCTGCTGGCAGGGCTAGGGCTGGCCGGGGTGTGGGCTGGCAATGAGCCGGAGCGCATCATGATCGACTATCCGCTCGGCGGGTCGGTGTTTCCGCCCGACATGGCGGCTCCCACTTTTCTGTGGCGCGACCCTGCGCCGAATGCAGACTCCTGGCAGATTGATGTGTCGTTCGCGAATGGTGCGGCGGAGATTCATGCGTCGTCGAAGGGTGAACCGATGCGCATTGGCGAGATCGATCCCCGCTGCGTATCGAACACCAACAAACCGCCGGCGCTGACGCCGGAGCAGGCCGCCGCACACACCTGGACGCCCGACGCGGGAACCTGGGCCGCGATCAAGAGGCAGCCGGGCGCGGCTACGATTACCATCCGCGGATTTGCGGCGGGAAGCAAGAGCGCGCCGGTTTCGCGCGGAAGCATGCAGATGCATGTGTCTGCCGACCCGGTGGGCGCGCCGATCTTCTACCGCGATGTGCCGCTGATGCCTTCGGAGCTGGAGAAGGGATTCATCAAACCGCTGGCCACGGCCGCGATTCCATTGATCAATTGGCGGATGCGCAACGTGGCCGAGACCAGCAGCCATGTGGTGATGCACGACCTGCACACCTGCGCCAACTGCCACTCTTTCTCCGGCGATGGCAAGACGCTGGGCCTGGATATGGACGGTCCGCAAAACGACAAGGGCTTGTACGCGGTGGTTCCTGTGGCGCAGAAGATGACGATTCGCAACGAGGACATGATTTCGTGGTCCTCGTTTCCGACAGAAAATGGCAGCCCGGTTCGCGTAGGGTTCATGTCGCAGTTGTCGCCGGACGGCCGCCATGTGGTGACGACGATCAGGCCGCCGGGAACCAGGAGCGCGGGGTTCTACTACGTGGCCAATTTCAAGGATTACCGCTTCCTGCAGGTTTTCTATCCGACGCGGGGCATCCTGGCGTGGTATGACCGCAACACAAAGAAACTGCAACCGTTGCCCGGCGCCGACGATCCGCGCTATGTGCAGGCCAGCGCCGTGTGGAGCCCGGACGGCAAGTACCTTG
>JBEKZR010000095.1:0-10420 GCA_049509715.1 Occallatibacter sp.
TATCTCGATCTCGGCCACATGCCGCTCGAAGAGCGCGTGCAGCAGAACTTCGACGATCCGTCGATGATTGAGATTCCGCTGCTGGCCGAGCATATTGCCACCCTGGCGCGCGGAGACACGATCAACCGTCCGGTCTACGACTTCGCCACCTACACGCGCGTGCCGGGCCGTACCGAGCGCGTCACCTCCGGGCCGTTCCTGATTATTGAAGGCATCTTCGCGCTCTACTTTGAGGAGCTGCTGCCGCTTTACCAGCTGCGCATTTATGTCGACACGCCGGATGCGTTGTGTTTCGAGCGGCGGCTGAAGCGCGACATGGACGAACGCGGAAGAAGCGAGGAGACGGTGCGCGATCAATGGGAACGGCGCGTGCGGCCGTCGAGCATGACGTTTGTCAGGCCCTCGGCAGCAAACGCCGATCTTGTCGTTGACGGCTCCGATGCGCTGGACTGGAAGGTGGAACGCGTGATGTCCGAGATGCGCAAGCGCAATTTGCTAACCGGTGCGGCTTAGAAGCTACTTCGCCGTCAGCGCCGCCACGGGCGCCAGCATGTCTTCTTTGCGCATTACGAGATTGGTGGCGTTGAGCGTGGCCAGTTCAAAACCGTGGCCGTGCGTGATGGCGTCCGTCGGGCAGGCTTCAACGCAGTAGCCGCAGAAGATGCAGCGGTTGTAGTCGATGTTATAGACCTTGGCGTAGCGCTCCGACGAGGAGATGCGCTGCTCGGCGGTGTTTTCGGCGGCCTCGATGTAAATGCAATTGGCCGGGCAGGCCGCCGCGCACAAAAAGCAGGCCACGCACTTTTCCAGGCCGTTCTCGTCGCGCTGCAACACGTGGGCGCCGCGATAGCGCTGCTCGAAGACCGCTCCGCGCTGAGGACCCTTGCCGTCGGGATAATTCTCCACCAGCGTAGGCTGGACCATCTCCCGGAGCGTGATGCTCATGCCCTTGGCAATGCCGGCAATGTTGTCCACGATCGACATGAGGCCAGTATACGATGGCTTGCGTCAGCGCCGGGCGCCGGGCGGCGCGGACTGGCCGCGGTTGTTGGCCGGCGGAGTGGTGACGGGTTTGCGCTCGACGCGGGCTTTGAGCGTTTGCTGGCAGAGCAATGAGTCCTGCCCGCGCATGAGGCCCGGAACGGGATTCTGCGCGCCGCAGAGCCGTTGCTTCATGGCCTCGGCCTCTTTGCCGCTGAGCAGTTGGGTGCGCTCCAGGCGGCTGAATGGCTCCACATCGTAGCGGAAGATAAAGTCCTCGGGCGGCTTCTGTTCGCCGTAGTCGAAGTGATTCCAGGCGCTGGCGAATTGGCGCCCGTCGAAGTCGGTCATGATCGCGTAAACCTGAGTCCAGCTCACGCCTTCGGGCGCATTCCCGCCCCAGATAGGCGCTCCCTGCCCGCCGCGCATCCAGCGAGCCGCCCACATGTGCTGCGGAAAGTCATAGTGGAAGGCCGTGAAAAACGTGGCCGGCTCACACTCGCCGCAGTTGTCGTAGAGAACGGCGGGCTCCGGGGGCGCGCCCTCCAAAAAACGCATCCGGTCAAGCCAGCGCAGCTTCACTCCGGTGATCAAAGGCGCAATGGCATGGCTGGTGAGCGATACGTTCCACACGGTGAAGGTGTCCGCGCCGGGCGGCGATTGCGGAGTGGCCCGCAGAGTGGTGACCACCAGCGCCGCGTCGTACTCGACGCCGATCTCGCGAATCGCCGTCCACTTTTCGGGCTCCAGCGACCGCGTGACCCATACGACAATGTCCTGATCCTTTGCGGAGTGGAAGTCGACCCAGCGGAAGGGATCGGGGGCCTGCTGAGCTGACATCGGCACTCCTACGGCCAGTGTCGCCGCGATCAGAAGAGGAAGAAGCCAGGAGGAGACGACCCGCATGAGTCTAGATATAGCAGAGGGACGCGATTTCCAGGCGCATAGTTCCCAGGTCCCGAAAATCCGGATCTGGGGCGCCCTGGGGCCTATAGTGAACTACTTTGGTCCGGACTCTATCCTAACCGCTCAGGTTTATGATACACTTCGCTCATGCCAACCGTCTTGAGATTGGGGAGTATGCGAGTCGTTATCTATCCCAACGATCATTGGCCGGCGCACGTTCACGTCATCGGGCAGGGAAACAGCGCAATTTTCAACTTGAATTGTCCGGCTGGCCCACTAAGTTTGCGGGTGAATTTCGGATTTTCAGATCGCCAGTTGCACGACATTCAAGCGAAGTTGCTGGATTGCATCGCCGAACTATGCAGGTCATGGGAGGAAATACATGGGCAAGCATGAAGAATACGTGGAAGCCAACCGCAGGGGGCAAGAGATGCTGGCTGCAATTCCCCACGCCCTCAGCGCCCGCTATGATCGCCGCATCGGACGCATTGTGGTGCGCCTGAGCACGGGGTTGGAGATTTCCTTCTCGCCGCGCGATGCGCAAGGGCTGGAAACGGCCACATGGGAGCAGTTGCGGGAGATCGAGATTGACCCGCCGGGTTTCGGCCTTCACTTCCCCGCGCTGGACGCTGACTTGTACATTCCGGCGTTGTTGGAAGGGTTCTTCGGATCGAAACGATGGATGGCCGCGCGCCTGGGAGAGCTGGGCGGCAAAGCTCGGAGTGCAGCGAAGGCGCGGGCGTCACGAGCGAACGGCCGCAAGGGCGGCAGGCCGAAGAAAGTAGCTACCGCAGCCTAAGGACAGTGAACAGTGGACAGAAAAACACTGGTTAAGGTGGCGAAGCCGGGGGGCTCCCATGTCCGAGAATCCGGACCTAGAGCACCCGGCTCAGGCGTATTTCTTGAGAGTCGCTAAAGCGGTTTCATTCCATCCATCCCAATGAATTATTGTCTTACTTGAATCGATGAATCTAAATCGGTCGAGCAGGTCACACTGACTCTTCTTGGTTTTCCGAAGATCTATCATCACCAGCGGGGTTTTTCTGTGTTTCAGGGAGTCATCCTCCCAGTATCTGCCCTGATAGTTAGTAACTAACCGATATATCACCTGCCGCAGGTACTCGTCTTGTGCGGGCATGGAAAATCCGATAATGGTCATGCCAAAATTAAGTGTGCCAACCTGCCCTAGACCGTTCCAGAAATCTTGAAAGATTGATGAATATACAAGTTTCATAGGGGACGGGTTCAGCAGAACAGGGGGCGCGAGAAACAAAGTATCGTTCTTGTAGAGTTTGACTGCATTTGTGACTCGGTAAATATGTTGCAGTGGGTCGCTGGGAAATCTGGGTCCATCCGTCAACGGGATTACACCAAGCTCCTGAATATTGCTAAATACCGGGTGATGATGTCCAAGACGAAATCCCGCTTTTAGTCGATTCTCTTCGAGCTTGTCATAGAACGTACGGTCGAACCAGTCAACTGAACCATGCATTTTCAATACAATTATTTCCTCTCTGGAATCATCAACTGTCGCCCCATAGGTGTCAATATCCTTGTATCGAGAAGGAAAGAGGCGATAAGCGACACCCGCTGCGTCAAGAGCTCGCTCGAGCAGAACATCGTAGTTAAAAGTCAGAACCATATCGGGTGGCTTGAGGAGCCTTGCAAACTCCAAATACAAATCTGGAATGTTTTTCTTTCGGGGCGTGCGCTCAAGGAGGATTTCACCAATGAGTGTCTTTACGAGAACCTGAGTCTCGTTCCCATCAGAACTCCATGTGTCTGACCCTCGAAGACCTAGGTAATGTTCAACGTCTAGGTACGCTAAAAAATCTTCAAACTGTACATTTTCAGGCAAGAGTACTTCCCCGTCGCATACTCTTTTATAGTCTATGTAATCTTGGAGGTCTTCACTGAAATGTCGGTTAGCTCTGCCGGTAGTTGCCTCAGCTCTGCTGCATATTTCCGGCCATAACTCGTTCGCAAGAGGCAATCCGGCTGGGCACGAAAATCCTGCGCCAAGGATGTAAATGCCAAATCTTTTAGCGGTAAAATTTGTCGTACTCGCTGGACCCGTCATATTGTGGGCCACCTTTCAATTGGCGCATTTAATCTCAATCTCAATTAAATGTCATTGAACCATCTATGTCACAGCCCGAGCTTAGCCCACAGCGCATCGACTTTGGCTTTGGTCGCGCGGTCCATCTCGATCATTGCCGGCCAGGGGCGCTCGAAGCCTTCGGCTTTCCACTTGCGCGTGGCGTCTATGCCCATCTTCGATCCGTAGTTAGGCAGGCGCGCGGCATGATCGAGCGAGTCCACTGGTCCCAGCGTGAACTGAATATCGCGCTCGGGGTCGATGTTGTTGGCCACGCGCAGCACCACCTCGGCCACGTCCTGCACGTCGCAGTCCTCGTCCACCACAATGATGCACTTGGTAAACATGGCCTGGCCCAGCCCCCAGATGGCGTGCATCACCTTGCGCGCCTGGCCGGGATAACTCTTGCGGATCGAAACCAGCATCAAGTTATGAAAGACGGCCTCGACGGGCAGATGAATGTCCACGATCTCGGGGATGGCCATCTTCATGGCGGGCAGAAAGATGCGCTCGACGGCCTTGCCCATCCAGGCGTCCTCCATGGGCGGCTTGCCCACGATGGTGGCGGCGTAGATGGGGTCCTTGCGATGGGTGATGCAGGTGAGGTGGAAGACCGGGTACTGGTCGGTGAGGGTGTAGAAGCCGGTGTGGTCGCCGAAGGGGCCTTCGGCGCGCAGCTCGCCCAGCTCCACGTAGCCTTCGAGAATGATTTCGGCGTGGGCCGGGACTTCCAGATCGACCGTCTCGCATTTGACGATCTCCACCGGCTTGCCCCTGAGGAAGCCGGCGATGAAGAACTCCTCAACCTCGGGCGGCGCGGGCACGACAGCGGCGAAGGTGGTGGCCGGATCGGTGCCGATGGCCACCGCAACTTCGAGGCGTGAGCCTTTCAGATTGCCCAGGGCAACCTGCGGCAGACCGCCGATGGGGCCATCGGGAATGGCGACCGCGCCGCCGGCCGACTCAGCCATGGCTGCAACGCGGGCGGTGCTGGGGTCAGCATCGGCTGCCGAAGACGCCGCCGCCCGCAGGGCTTCGCGATAGTGCTCGGCGGCCACCTTCTGCCGCTGCCAGTGCATGCCGGTGGTCTGGCCGTCGTAGACCTGCATGCGGTACATGCCGATATTGCGCTTGCCGGTGCGCGGGTCGCGGGTATGCACGCAGGGCAGGGTGATGAACCGGCCCCCATCGTGCGGCCAGCACTTGAGAATTGGAAAATAGTCCAGATTGAATTTGTCGCGACGGATGTTTTCCTTGCAGGGGGCATCCTTGGCGTTCACGGTCTTGGGGAAGGCGCTCGAGAGCGCGCCCAACTGCGGCAGCATCTTGATCTTGTCCAGAAAGCCCTCGGGGCTTTTAACGTTCATCAAGCCTGTGATGCGCGCGGCGATCTCGTCCAGCCGGTCGACGCCGAGAGCCAGAGCCATGCGCCGCTCGCTGCCGAACTGGTTGATGAAGACCTTGTGGCCGGGATGGCCCTTCACGTTCTCGAACAGCAGCGCCGGGCCGCCGGGAGCGTAGTTGCCTGCACTGCCCTTTACGCCGGCGCCGGCACGAGCCTTTGCGCCGATCTTAGAAACGCGGTCGGTAATCTCGGTGATTTCCAACTCCGGCGAGACTTCTTCGCGGATGCGCCTGAGTTCGCCGGCTTTTTCAAGTGCTTTGATCCAATCGCGCAAATCGTCGTAGGCCATGGTGTGTGCTCCCGTGCGGCAGGCGCCGCGCTCAATGTTCTAGCTTAATGGGTCGCCCGGCTCAATAGGATGTGTCAGGGATTTGCGGCTTCCCAAACACGAGGAAAGGCCGCCCGAAGGCGGCCTTTTTCTGATCGTACGGAACCAGGAGCAACGCCGCTCTACGGCTGCGCCTGCTGGCTGGAGGCCGTCCCAACGGAGGCCGAGTCCTGCTGACCCCTGGCGGCGAACCAGTTGCGGTCCCAGAGGTTCTTGTAGAACTCGCCGGTCAGCTCCGCGGCGCGGGGTCCGAAGGTGGGGCGGCCGCCTTCAAGGAAGAAGACCGTGACCAGGCTGCCCTGCGGCGCGTCGGACCAGGAGGCGAACCAGCCGAAGCGGGTGCCTTTGTCCGAGCAGGTTCCGGTCTTGCCGAAGACGGGCAATTCGTGGAAGTTGGCGCGCAGGCTGCGGGCGGTGCCGTACTCGACCGCCGCGGCCATGCCGTCCTCAAGGTCGGGAACGTAGCGGGCGATATCCAGAGTGCGCTTGATCTTTGGTGCGACAGCCGCGGCTTCTTCCGGCGTAGTCGGGTGCTGGAGATAGTAAAGGGTCCCGCCGTTGGCGATGGCGGCGACAAACGCGCCCAGTTGCAGCGGGGTGAGCGAAACCCCCTGGCCGAAGCTGCACATGCGGCCCACGCCCCCCTCGGCGGCGGACAGTTCCTGGTCTGGATAGACGCCCAACTGTTCGCCTTCGATGTTGTAGCCGGCCAGCTCGCCCAGGCCGAACTGGTTGGCGTAGTAGCGCACGCGCTCGAAGCCCAATTGCCGGCCCAGTTCCTCGAAGTAGAGATTGTTGCTCTTGGCCAGCGCCTGGGTCATATTCATGCGGAAGCCGGCCAACCGAACCGGCGTGTCGCTGGTGACGAGGCCCTCGGAGAGCGCGGCCAGGGCCACGGTGAGCTTGATGGTGGAGCAGGGCTCGGCCCCCGGCGAGAGCGCGAGCTTCTGGTTGACCATGGCCAGGATGCGCCCATTGGAGGGATCGATAACCACGGCGGTGCCGTTCATATCGCCCAGCGCGTCGATGGCTGCCTGGCGAACCACCGGGTCCTCGCCGGCCGTCAGGTCGCCGGCAAGAACGTCACCCTTGGCAAAGGAACTGGCAGTGAAGCGCTCGTAGTAGCGATGATGGCGGCGGGAGGTGAGGGCGGCGCGGCGCGCACCGGCTCTCGCCTGGCCTCTAGCGGTTAGGTGGGCTGACGCCGTCTTGGCCCCGGCAGGGCTTGCCTCGGCATGGGCCGCTGGAGCATGAACTGCTTGAGCATGGGTTGACGCGGTTTTGGCTGCCGGCCTGGCAACATGCGCCGCGTCGCGATGACCGGCGGCGCGATGGGGCTCCGTCAGATGGGATTCCGATGCCTTGCGATGGTGCAACGTGCGCGGGGCGTCCAACGCCGCGGCGCCCACGGCGCCAAAGCCGGAAGCGGCCATGACCAAGGCCGGAACCAATCCAAATGCCCAAACGCGTGACAGCTTCATCCAGCCAACATCCTCTCAACAATGGACTTCGTGCCGCACGACTGCCCTTGGGCGCCGCACTTCTTGCATATCGGCCATTCCGCGGGATGCTTTTCTGTCTGCGCCGCGGATAGGGCTCACTATAGTTCAGATGCACTGGCCACCGTATGTGATGCATATCACCATACGATACGACCGTTGATTACACTCACAATACCCAAAAAGACAACAAATCCATGTTGCCGTTGCAAACTGGTTACTGTTTTTTAGAGCTATATTGCACTATACAGCTCAGGCGCCCGAATGCAAATGCCACCAAAGCGGCAGGAAACCTAGAACCTCAACCTGCGCAGGAAGGTCGGAGTGTCCAGGTCCCGCTGCGCTTCATCGTCAGCCTCGGAGAAGAGCGTAGCGGCCGACTGGGCCTGAGGCTCGTCTACCGCAACCGGATCGCGCATGCCACTATCGAAGTCGGGAACGTAGTCGGTGGGCGACGGGGTGTAAGCCGGCTCATCAGACATCCTGGCGAGACGCGGACGGGCAGGCGCCGTCCCCAGTTCAAGTTCCGCATGGCCTTGCGTCGCGGCAGTCTCAACGGCAGCCTGGGGGGGCTGGGCTGCAATGCCGACGCTGGCCGCAGCCGGCGTCGAGGCCGCAAAAAGGGCAGGCTCGCTCTTACCGGCCGTTACTTTTTCCGGTTCTTCGTCCTGGCTCAGGAAGCGGGCCGGGGCGGGCGCCGGATCGGGCGCGGCGGCGGCGGGCTCCTGCATCCAGTTGTCGGGTGCGACAACGGGCACTGAAACCACCGGCGTTTCTTCCACGCTCAACATGCGCGCGCGCCGTTCCGGCATCTGGTCGCGGAAACCGGTGGCGATGACGGTGATCTTGACCTCGTCGTCCATCTTCTCGTCCTGCACCGCGCCGAAGATGATGTTGGCGTCCTCATGCGCGGCGGACTGGATGAGCGACGACGCCGCGTTGACCTCAGAGAGCTTGAGCGAACTGGAGCCGGTGATGTTGATGAGGATGCCGCGTGCGCCGTCGATGGCGCCGGCCTCCAACAGCGGCGAAGCCATGGCGGCCTGTGCCGCTTCAATGGCGCGATTCTCGCCCGAGCGCACCGCCGTGCCCATCACCGCGTAGCCCATGCCGGCCATGGTGGTCTTCACGTCGGCAAAGTCGCGGTTGATGATGCCGGGGATGGCGATGATGTCCGAGATGCCCTGCACGCCCTGGCGGAGCACGTCGTCGGCGATGCGGAAACTCTCAAAGAAGCCGGCGTCCTTGGCCACCCCTAGCAGCTTCTCGTTGGGAATCACGATCATGGTGTCCACGCTCTCAAGCAGCTCCTTCAGGCCGCGCTCGGCGTGCTGCTGGCGGCGCTTGCCCTCAAAGCCGAAGGGACACGTGACCACCGCCACGGTCAGAATGCCTAACTCGCTGGCCAGCGAAGCAATCACCGGCGCGGCGCCGGTGCCCGTGCCGCCGCCCAGGCCGGCGGTGACAAATACCATATCCGCCCCTTCCAGGGCCTCGATGATCTTCTCCGAGTCTTCCAGCGCGGCGCGGCGGCCGATGTCGGGGTTGGCGCCCGCGCCCAGGCCCAGGGTGAGCCGGACCCCAAGCTGGAGTTTTACCGGGGCCTGCGAAAGCTTGAGCGCCTGCACGTCGGTGTTGGCAACGATGAACTCCACGCCCTCCATGCTGGCCTGGATCATGCGGTTCACGGCGTTGCCGCCGCCGCCGCCCACGCCGATCACTTTGATGCAGGCTCCGCGCAAGGCCTCTTCGTGAAATTGAATGCGCATCTCTCCGGCTTCGTTGTTCTGCTCTTCCATAGCGGCTCTCGCCTCCCCATTCACGGCTTGATTCCCCTGACCTGGTTCCTCGTTCCTGACTAAACGCTAAAAACTGGCTGCAAAGATGGCGTGCAGCCGGGTGCGCAAACTGTTGTCTTCGCCAGCCCGGATCACCCTGGTGCGGTGGACATACAAGAGCATGCCGATGGCGGTGGCAAAGCCGGGATGGACCAGTTCGCCGGGCATATGCGACAGGCGCACCGGCATCCCGGTCCGCGCCGACACCCGCAACTGGCTCTCGGTTACGTCCAGCATGCCGGGCAGCATGGCTCCGCCGCCGGTGAGCACGCAACCGGCGCCCAGCGCCTCCAGCACGCCGCCCAGGCGCAGGCTTTCCTTCACGAAGTAGAGCAGTTCGCGAGCCCGGGGCTCCAGAATCTCCGCCACCGCGCGCAGCGGCAGGGTCGCCGCGGCGCCCGGCTGGGGGTTGGCAATCTCGATCTCCGCCTGCTGGGGCACGGCCGTCACTACGGCGTTACCGTACTGGCGCTTCAGTTCCTCGGCCTGGGCCACGGGCATATTCAGGCCCACCGCCAGGTCGTTGGTAAAGTGTTGCCCGCCGATGGGGACCGACGCAGTATAGACCACGGCGCCCTCGAAAAAGACCGCCATGTCGCTGGAATGGGCGCCGATGTTCAACAGGCAGACGCCCAGTTCCCGCTCGTCGGCTGAGAGCGTGGCCTCGGCGGCGGCAATCGACTCCAGCACCGCCTCGGTCACCTCAAGCCCGGCCCGGTTGGCGCAGGTCACCGTGCTTTGCAGCGCGCTCCCGGAGCAGGTGGCGATGTGCAGGTCCACCTCCAGCCGAGCGCCCACCATGCCCACCGGATCGAAGATGCCCGGCTGCTCGTCGAGAATGAACTGGCGGGGCAGCAGGTGCAGAATCTCGCGATCGGGAGGCCGTTGGACGGCCCGCGCCCGCTCCACGGCGTTGCGCACGTCCTCCTTGTCGATCTCGCGCATGCGATTGCCCAGTCCGATGCCGCCGTTGGTGTTGAGCCCGCGAATATGTGGCCCGCCCACGCCCACCACGCAATGGTCGATGTTGACGCGC
The DNA here is from genome assembly GCA_049509715.1 of Occallatibacter sp. Classification (GTDB taxonomy): domain Bacteria; phylum Acidobacteriota; class Terriglobia; order Terriglobales; family Acidobacteriaceae; genus Telmatobacter. Next base: position 10,092 of record JBEKZR010000095.1, read on the forward strand.
GCCGCCCGCTCGGCCTTCTCGTTGGCGGCTTTGACCGCCTTGACCGCGGGACCCAGCTCGGAGATAAGTCCCTTGCGCATCCCCGCCGACTCGACCATCCCGTAGCCGCGAAAGCGCAGCGCGTCCTCGTACAAATCGGCCGCCAGCACGCGGGTGTACGCGCTGCCCATGTCCAGCACCACGATCAGGTTGTCCTCTTTCTGGCTCATGGCGCTCACTGGCCCGGCGCCGCAACCGCGGCCGGGTGGGTTGGAGCAGGCTTGCGCTTGCTCGCGTTGAGCGCGGCTCGTTTGGCCTCCGCGCGCTTCTTTTTGTCCCTTGCAGCCTTG
>JBEKZR010000096.1:0-10382 GCA_049509715.1 Occallatibacter sp.
GAGATCGGGGATCAGCTGGTCAGCTTGCGAGCGGGCAGCATCCAATCAGAAACGCATGACGCCGGATACAAAAGAACAAGACGGAGAAGTGAGTAGGGCTGTGCCCGCGGCCGGGGATTTCTCGCACGCCTGGCGGGCGCTGCGGCACAGGAACTTCCGCCTCTTCTTTGGCGGGCAGACCATCTCGCTCGTCGGCACGTGGATGACGCGCATCGCCACGTCGTGGCTGGTGTACCGGCTGACCAAATCGCCGCTGCTGCTGGGCACGGTGGGGTTTGCGGGGCAAATTCCCACCTTTCTGCTGGCTCCGCTGGCGGGCGTGGTGGTGGACCGCATCGACCGCCGCACCCTGCTGGTCTGGACGCAGTCGCTGGCCATGGCGCAGTCGCTGGCGCTGGCCTGGCTCACGCTTTCCCATCGCATCACCATCCCCGAAATTCTGGCCCTGAGCGTGATGCAGGGCGTCATCAACGCATTCGACATGCCGGGCCGGCAGTCGTTCATGGTGAAGATGGTGGAGGATAAGGCCGACCTCTCCAATGCCATCGCCATCAACTCGTCCATGGTGAACGTGGCGCGGTTGATCGGCCCCTCGCTGGCGGGGATGCTGATTGCCGTCAGCAATGAAGGCTGGTGTTTCCTGACGGATGGCGTGAGCTACATCGCGGTGATCGCATCGCTCCTGATGATGCGCCTTCCGGCGGCTGGCGAGCAGCGCGCGGCAACCACCATGGTCGCGCAGTTGCGCGAGGGCTGGACGTATGTTGCGCACTTCGCGCCCATCCGCACCATATTGATTTTGTTTGCGCTGATCAGCCTCATGGGCTGGCCCTTCATGGTGCTCATGCCTGTCTTTGCCGCGCAAGTGTTGCATGGCGGCCCGCATACGCTGGGCTTCCTGATGGGCGCGGTGGGCGTGGGCTCGCTGACTTGCGCGGTGACCATGGTGATGCGTCGGACGGTGCGCGGACTCACCAAGATGATTCCCATCGCGGCGTCGGCATTTGGCGTGGGGCTGATCTGCTTTGGACTCTCCAGGGCGCTGTGGCTTTCGATGGCGATGATGCTGGTGACGGGCTTCGGCATGATGCAGGGAATGGTGGCCAGCAACACCATTCTCCAGACCCTGGTGGATGAGAAGATGCGCGGGCGGGTGATGAGCTACTACACCATGGCGTTTGTGGGCATGGCGCCTTTTGGCAGCCTGCTCGCCGGGGCGCTGGCGCACGCCATTGGAGCGCAGCGCACGGTGATGGTGAGCGGCGTTGTCTGCATTGCGGGGTCGCTCTGGTTCTGGACGCGGCTGAAGGGGATTCGCAAGGAGATGCGGCCGATTTATGAGCGGCTGGGGATTATGCCGCTGCCCAATATCGCGGACGATGAAGCCGCGGAAGGATAGGGCAAGTCAGCGGGCCAGCGGTTTGCGACCGGACTGGCTTCGCACCAGTGATACTTCCCCACAAAAATTACCACTGACCGGCTTCCCACCAGTGATACTTTCCCACAAACATTACCACTTCGCCGGGCGTACTCTTAAATTTCGTAGGGTCGAACTTCTTGTTGCAACGATCGGCACCCACTACCCCATATGCAAGAATCTCGTCCAGGGAAACCAGTCCGGTGGAATATTGAATACCGCCTCCTGCATATGTGATATCCACGTCTAAAAACTTGGACAACCTCTTTCGCGGGACTGCTTCTGTCTTCCCTCTGTCTCCGCTCTGGTTTGCAGACAAATGAGGACGAAGACGCGCGCTAGGGAAAGACACTTTCCCATCGATGTCGGTCGTACCTTTGAGGGGCATTCCGTCTTCCACAATGGGCATATGGGTATCGGGATTGATACGCTCTATCCAAATCCCTCGATTTGGCAATGGCCTGCCATTGGTTGAGTCAATCAGCCTCACCGTGATCACGGGACTCTGCTGTGCAGAAGTAGCAACAGCCAGCAGAAGACAGAACGCCGAGACTATCCAGGAATATCTCATGGCGCGACACAACCCCCAGCAAGATAACACACGTAACGAACCGGGACCGCAGAATTTCGAGTATTGATTAGGAGCGATAGTGCCGCTTCGGCCCAGTGTAATGGATTCAACGGTCCAAGTATACTGATGCTGCTTTTTACGCGGTTCTCTCGATCAGTGCGATGAAAAAGCCGTCGGTGCGGAAGGCGCCGGGGAGCAGACGAAGTGCGCCTTCAGGTGTGAGGCAACGCTGGAGACGCTCCGCGCCGGAGGGTGTGAGGATGCCTTCGCGGAGCAGGGCTTCGCTGTGGGCTTCGAGCGAAATCGGGCGGGCGTTCGGGGTTGCGGCGAGCACTGCGGCGACGACCTGCTCGTTCTCTTCGGGTTCCAGAGAGCAGGTGGAGTAGACCACGCGGCCGCCGGGGCGGACGGCGCGCAGGGCGGATTGAAGGATGGCCCGCTGGCGTTCGGCCTGCCGCGGCAGATCTTCGGGGCGCAGGCGGTGGCGAATCTCCGGATTGCGGCCCAGCGTGCCGGTGCCGCTGCAAGGAACGTCGGCCAGGGCCAGGTCGAAGGCTTGATCTTCCGCTAGCGCGGTTGTGTCGGCCAGGCGGCATTCGACCCGCTCACCCTGCCCGCCCAGGCGCTTGCGCAACTGCTCAAGTCTTGGTGCGCTCGATTCGCAGGCCAGGATGCGTGCCTGGGGGTTGCGCTCGGCAAGGATGAGGGTCTTGCCGCCGGGTGCGGCGCAAGCGTCGAGGACGCTTTTCTCCTTTTGGTTGAGAGAATCGCTGGCAAGCGCAGCAAGCTCGGCCACCAGTTGCGAGCCCTCGTCCTGAAGGCGTGCGCGGCCCTCATGAAAGGCCGCGGTGGCCGTTATGTCTCCGGAAACCACTGTGCGCGCGGCGGTGAGCAGTTCGCCGGGTTCGAGCTGGATGCCGGCGTGAGTGAGTTCGGCTTCGACGGCGGGTCTCTCAATGCGAACGGTGAGGGCAGGTTGGCTTTGGCCGTGGCGGCAGATGGCGCGCGTTGATTCAAGACCGTAAAAGCTGGCCCAGCGCTCGACCATCCAGGCTGGGTGGGCCTGGGCGAGCGCCAGTTCTCCGGCACTCTCCTCCAAAAAGTCAAAGCGCGGAGCGCTGGCCAGTTTGCGCAGGACGGCGTTGACCATGCCGGAGGCGTAGCGATGGCCGGCCTGCTTGGCCAGTTCCACGCTCTCGTCGATGGCGGCGCGGGCGGGGATGCGGTCGAGATGAAGCAACTGGAAAGCGCCGAGGCGGAGGGCGATGAGGATTTCGGGGTCGAGCCTGGCGTTGGGGCGCGAGAGCAGGGCTTGCAGTTGGTGGTCGAGGCGGATTTGCCAGCGCAGAACTCCCAGCACCAGCGCCGTGGCCAGATTACGGTCGGGAGCTGAAAGAGCATTGACGGCTTTGCCGCGAAGTAGACCGTCGGAGTGGGATTGGCCGCGCTCGACGGCCATGAGGAGGTCGAAGGCGGCTTTGCGGGCTGGGGAGATGGTGGGCACGAATTCAACCCAGCCGCGCGTTGGCTGCGAGTGGCGATCCGCGCAGGAATTCGGTGGCCGTGAGACGCTTTCTGCCTTCGAGCTGGAGTTCGAGCAGTTCGAGCCAGGTGTTTTCGGCGCAGGCTGCAAAGAGACGATGGTTTTCGACGCGGAGTTGGCCGGGTTCGGCGAGAACTGATTCGGCGGAGTGCAGCGCTGCGGCGGCTTCCAGGCGGTGGACGATCAGTTTTTTGCCGTTGAGCATGGTGAATGCGCCGGGCCAGGGTTGAAAGCCGCGCCAGCGATTCTTGAGCTCCGTTGCCGTGCGGGCGGCGAAGTCCATGCGCCCGTCTTCGCGGTCGAGGAGCGGGGCGAAGGTGGCGGAAGATTGATTCTGCGGCTGCGCCTGAATGGTTCCGTTGGCGAGGCCAGCCAGGGTTTCCACCATCAGCGGCGCGCCGGCTTTCGCAAGCACGTCAAACAGCTCTACGGCGGTCTGCTCGGGAGCGATCTCGACGGTCTGCTGGAGGAGAATGGGACCGGTGTCGAGGCCGTCATCAAGGAGCATGGTGGTGTTGCCGGTGAAGGCGTCGCCCCTGGCTACGGCCCATTGGATGGGCGCCGCGCCGCGGTACTTGGGCAGCAGAGACGCGTGGAGATTGATGCAGCCGAGGCTGGGGAGGTCCAGCATCCACGAAGGAATGATGCGGCCGTAGGCGACCACCACAATCGCTTCGGGCGCGATGGCCTCAAGCCGGGCGTGGAACTCCGCGTTGGTGCGGATATTTTCAGGCTGCGTGATGGGCAACCCGGCGGCCAGGGCGGCTTGTTTGACGGCAGGAGCGGTGAGCTGCCGGCTGCGGCCTGCGGGTTGGTCGGGCTGCGAAACAACCAGCGCTATTTCGTGGCCCGCCGCCAGCAGCGCTTTGAGCGTGGGGACGGCGAAGCCGGGAGTGCCGCAGAATACGAGTTTCACTGGATGCCTCAGTCCCGCAAGCCGGTCTACCACTTGTCCTCGCTCTGCATCTTGCGGATCTTGCGCAGATTCAGGTTGCGCTTGAGGGCGCTCATGCGGAAGAGGAACAATATGCCATCCACATGGTCGATCTCATGTTGCAGGCAGCGGGAGAGCAGCTCTTCGCCGTCCATCTCGAACCACTTGCCGCGCTCATCCTGGGCGCGGACGCGGACTTTGGCGTGGCGCACCACCTTTTCGCGGATATCGGGGAAGCTCAGGCAGCCCTCCTCCTCGTATTGTTTGTCCGCGCTGTAGATGATCTCGGGATTGACGAGCACCAGCTTGTCTTTGGGTTCCTTGCCCATGCTCAGGTCGATGACGGCAACGCGCTTGGACACGCCCACCTGCGGCGCGGCCAGGCCGATGCCCTGCGAGGCGTAGGTGGTCTCGAACATGTCCGCGACCAGCTGGCGCAGTTCGGCGTCGAATTCGGTCACCGGTTCGCCGGGCTGCGAGAGCACCGGCTCGGGATATTTGAGAATCTTGAGAATCATTTCCGCGTTTCAATAGCTCCGTATCTGTTCGATGTACCCGAGAAAATTCCGTTTCATTTCCAGCACCGAGTCGCCGCCGAACTTCTGCTGCGCCAGACCGGCGACGGTCAGCGCCACCATCGCCTCGCCGACCACGCCCGCCGCCGGCACGACGCAAATATCGCTCCGCTCGTAACTGGCGCTGGTTGCCTCGCGGGTGTCAAAGCGCACCGATTCCAGCGGCCGGCGCAGCGTGGAGATGGGCTTCAGGTGGCCGCGCACGACGATGTCTTCGCCGTTGGAGACGCCGCCCTCGATGCCGCCGGCGTTGTTCTGCGGGCGGGTGAAGCGGGTGGGGCTGGCGCTCTGTTGCGCTGCGTAGTGGATGGGGTCGTGGACGGCGGAGCCGAAGGACTCGGCGGCCGTGACGCCGCGGCCGATCTCGACGGCCTTCACCGCCGGAATGCTCATCACCGCCCAAGCCAGTTGCCCATCCAGCCGCTCGTCCCAGTTGGCGTACGTGCCCAGGCCGGCCGGCGCTCCGTGGACCACCACTTCAAAAACGCCGCCCACGCTGTCGCCGGTGCGCGAGACTTCCTCGACCTCTTCTTTCATGCGGGCTTCGGTGGCGGCATCGACGCAATTGAGCAGAATTTCGTCCTTGGCGGCGACGGCGGCGATTTCCTCCCACGCAGCCGTGCGGTCGAGCTCGACGCGCCCCACGCGGATCACGTGGCTGGCCACTTCGATGCCCAGAGTCCGCAGCATCAGCTTGGCAAAGGCTCCGGCGGCCACGCGCGCCGTGGACTCGCGGGCTGAGGCGCGCTCCAGAACGTAGCGGGCGTCGGGGAAGTTGTATTTGAGCGCGCCGGCCAGGTCGGCGTGGCCGGGGCGCGGCGATGCGACCGCCTGATGCTTCGCCGGGTCGCCGGCTTCGACGGGGAGCTTGTCTTCCCAGTTCTTCCAGTCGCGGTTGACGATCTCGATCGCAATGGGCGAGCCGATGGTCTTGCCGTGCCGCACGCCGGAGAGGACGTGGGCCTTGTCGGTCTCGATCTTCATGCGCCCGCCGCGGCCGTAGCCCTGCTGGCGGCGCCACAGTTCGCGGTTCACGAATTCCTGATCGACGGGAACGCCGGCGGGGAGTCCGGAGATGAGCGCGATGAGGGCTTCCCCGTGGGATTCGCCGGCGGTTGAGAAACGAATCATATTGTCTTGATTGTAACGGGAAGAAGCGGGGAGCGGCGTGCTCCCGCTCATGAGACGAGGGCAACCCGCTTAATTCAGTCCTGTGGGCGGGCGCCCCAGCTCAGAACTTCTCCCAGTGCAGCACTTCCGCCAGCGGCCGCTTCCGCTTTGGCGGGGATTCCGCCGGGTATCCGAACGGAACAAGGCTCACAACCTTGTATCCCTCCGGCGCCCCCACTAGCTTCCGAACCGTCTCCGCATACGGCTTCTTATCGCCGGCCACCCAGCACGCGCCGAGTCCATGCGCCGTCGCCGCAAGCAGCATGTTCTGGCTCGCGGCACTTCCGTCTTCGAGATAGTACTTCGTATCTTTGCACAAGACCACCACACAGGCTGCGGCGTCAGCGATGAACTTGCCGTAGTCGGCCAGGCCGGCGATTCTTCCGAGCGCCTCGCGTTCCGTAACCACAACAAACTCCCACGGCTGCTCGTTCCGGGCCGTCGCAGCCAGACGAGCGCAGTCGACCATCTCCTCGATGACATTTCGCGTCACAGCTTCGGCTGTGTACGCGCGAATACTTCGGCGTGTCTTTAAGGCTTCGATTGCATCCATGATTTCATCTCGTGAATAGAATTATAGAACTTGCGATTTGTAGAGGGACGTTGGTTTGGCAGGTTGCGCCGGCGTATAGTTGGGCTGTCGCTTCCGGCTGAATAGCAGCCACAGAAGAATCGCGTGATGGAACCCCTCTTTGAGAAGGTGTGAGCGTGGGCTGTTGGGAGACAAGACGGAAATTCCGGTTATTCTCTATGCCGTGTCTTAACTGCGCGAAGAGGGCTATCCCCGGCCTGCTTCTTCTCTTCTGCGCAGTCCTTGCGGACGGGCAGTCGTCAGCCGTTCGCGCGCCGGTCACCATGACGGTCGTGGACGAAAATGGCCTGGCGGTTTCCGGCGCGCAGGTTGCCATTCTTGAGCCGGGACTCGCGGCCGTCCGGCTGTGGACCGACTATGCCGGCCATTGCGCCTACATCCCCCGCCAGAACGCGCCTTACCAGATTCGCGTGGAGAAGCCCGGATTTTATCAGGCCGTGGAAAGCGACGTGGACGCGCGCCTGAACAGCGTCCAGGTGGCGCTGAACCACGAACAGATTGTGGTGGAGCAGGTGAACGTAACCGCGTCGGTTCCCGGCATCGATACCGCACAGACCTCCGGCAAGAGCGCCATGAACACGCCGGAGATCGTGAACGTTCCTTATCCCACCTCCCGCGACATCCGCAACCTGCTGCCGTTCAATCCCGGCGTGGTGCAAGATGCCTCCGGGCAGGTTCATGTGGCCGGAGCCCAGACCTGGGCGACCCTGGACTTGATGGACGGATTCGATATCCGCTCTCCGGTGTACGGCACGCTGGATATGCGGGTCAGCGCTGACGCCGTTCGCTCCATCGATGCGGAGACAACCCGTTATCCGGTGGAATTCGGCAGAACCACCGGAGGCGTGTTGGCCTTTTACACCGGGATGGGCGACAACAAGTTCCGCTTCAATGCCACAAACTTTATTCCTTCCTTCCGCGACAACAACGGGATTCGCTTCGACAATTTCGTCCCCCGCTTCACCTTTTCCGGCCCTCTGGCGCGCAACCGTGCGTGGTTCTTCGACGGCCTGGAGATCGAATACGACAACATCTATATCGCCGAGCTGCCAGCCAACGCCGATACGAACGAGTTGGTGCGAGGCAGCAACCTGCTGAAGATGCAGGCAAATCTGACCCCCGCCAACATCCTGACCGCCGGCCTGCTGTTCAATGATTACCATTCGCCCAACGAAGGCATCTCATCGCTGACCCCGCAACAGAGCACCACAAAACGCGATACCGTCGCCTGGCTCCCCTATCTGCGCGACCAGTGGAGCTTCCGCTCCGGCGCGCTGCTGGACGTTGGCGCTGGGGCGGCGCGCTTCCGCGACGGCCACGAACCGCATGGAGACATTCCTTACGAAATCACTCCGGAACTTACCCAAGGCAGCTATTTCGAGAACCTGACTGGACGTTCGCAGCGGATCGAAGGAACCGCAGCCCTGTATCTGCCTCCGCTGCACTGGGGCGGACGCCACGATCTGAAACTCGGCATCGATTCAGACCATATCGGCTTTGACGAAAACATCACACGCGCGCCGGTGAGTTATCTGCGCGAGGACGGAACCCTGTCGCGCCAGAGCGTCTTCCCGCAGACAGCGCCCTTTACGCGCCACAACGCCGAGTTGAGCGCATACGCCGAGAACCGCTGGCAGGCGCGGGCGGGACTGCTGGTCGAGCCGGGCCTGCGCCTGGACTGGGACGAGATCGTCCGGCAGCCGCTCCTGTCGCCGCGGATTGCCGCCATTTACTCGCCGCTAGGCAGCAAAGGCGCCACCAAACTGTCGGCCGGCATTGGCCTTTATTACGAGCACACGCAACTGGAATACCTTGCGCGCGCGCTGGCGGGCGTCCGCTTCGACACGTACTACGCAACGGACGGGGTGACTCCGGAGGGCGCGCCGCAGGAAACGGATTTTTCCGCCAACGATGCCTCCCTGCGCCAGGCTCGGGCCGTCAACTGGAGCCTGGGCGCGGAACAAAAACTTCCCGGCTCGATCTTTGCCGGAGCCAACTTCCTTCAGAAGCGAACGTCCGATGCGTTCACATACGTGAATCAAAGCGGTCCCGCGGCGCTCTCGGGAAATTATCTGCTGACCAATGCGAGACAGGACCACTACGACTCCGTGGAAATCAACGCGCGGCGCTTGTTTGCGAACGGATATACGCTGTTTGCCTCGTATACCCATTCCTCGGCGCGCACCAACGCGGCGCTCGACTACCAGCCCACCCCATCGCCGCTCGGCCCGCAACAGAGCGGGCCTCTGGCCTGGGATGTGCCCAACCGCGTGATTTCCTGGGGCTGGCTGCCCGTGCCGCTGCCAAAATTCAGGAAGAACTGGGACTTTGTTTACACGCTCGACTGGCACACCGGCTTTCCTTACACCTCAGTCAACACAAACCAGCAGGTGGTGGGAGCGGTGGGATCGCAAAGGTTCCCGGATACTCTCAGCTTCAGCCCAGGGCTGGAATGGAAATTTCACTTCCGCGGCGCATATTATGGATTGCGCGGCGTGCTGGAAAATGCTACCGGCAGCCAGAATCCCCTGGTCGTCAATAATGTGGTGGATTCACCCCAGTACGGGAGCTTCAGTGAATTCCATGGGCGAGCCCTCACGGCGCGCATTCGACTGATCGGGACGAAGTAAAAGCGCGGCATTTTCAGGGATGGTGTTTTCAGAGTCGCGCCGGGCCGCCGCGGAAGTTCAATCGCTCCGGCCGCGGCGCATCCGCGGGCCGCGCGTTGTGGCGGACAAAAACGTGGCCTTCAAACGCGGGCCAGCGGCGATCCTCCTCCATCCAGATGCTTCCAGAGTACAGCCCGGCTCACCGTCCTCAGCCATCCAGCCGCGAGGTTTCCACAATCCTCCCCCACCCCCCGCCCGCATCTGCGAAAATGAGAACTTGACTATGACCACCGAAAACCTCCTCTCGCTGAAAGACGACATGGTGGCCTTTATCGAGGGCCACGGCCTGCACCGCCTTCCCGGTTACGTCACCGATGACGTTCCCTCCATCGTTTGGGAGGGACAGGGCAACCCCGACTCATGGAAAGATTTCGTGGAGATGGCCAAACGCGTCGGCGCTCCCTTTGTCACCTTCAGCGAGATGTCGCTGAAGCGCGAGGAACTCGACGCGCTCATCGAGGAAGCCGGCGAAATGAACTTCCGCGATGAAGAATCCACCGATCTGGTCGAGGCCCAATGGCTGCGCAAGTACGCCGGCAACGTCGGCTACATCCAGCTCGGCTTCGTCTACCAGGGGCTGGTCTTCCTCCACGAGACCACCACCGAATGGTACGAGCGCTTCCAGGCCCTGCTCGAAGACGTTGAGAGCTTTCAGGACATCGTCATTGACGGCCGCGATCGCGACGAAGAGGACGAGTAAGCCGGGTGGGCGCCGTGGAGAACGGCCCAATACCGCAGCCAGCCCCGCCCCGCTCCTTCCCGCGCCAGCGCTGGATGCTCGCCGCGCCGCATCCTGAGCAGGCCGCTGCATTGGCCAAAGCAGCCCGCCTGCCACAGGTCCTCGCCGAGCTGCTTGTCGCCCGCGGTATCCACCAACCCGCGAAAGCTTACGCCTTCCTGAACCCTGAAAT
>JBEKZR010000097.1:0-10349 GCA_049509715.1 Occallatibacter sp.
ATGGACCTCGGGGGCGTTGCGCCGCCGCTGGAATGCGTCAGTTCACCGTGAGCGATAATGTAGTGGATTGTTGCAGCGAGCCCGACGTCGCGGTCACCGTGACGGTGTATGTGGTGGATTGAGAAGTGGACGACCCTCCGCCGCAGCCATTGAGCAGACTCAGCCCGGCACCGCACACCGCCAGCAGCAACAGCATCTGCAAGCGCCGCCGCTTCATCCATCCCAAGCAGCACAAAACGGCCGCCAGTGCCGCCCCTGGAAACAGCGGGCTCGATTTTTGGCGAAGAGCCGCGTTCGTCGCGGAGGTATTCACGGTAAGCGTTGTCGTTGCCGCCCCGCCCGATGGCGTCACGGTTTGCGGATTGAAGCTGCACGTCGCCCCGGAGGGCAGCCCCGAGCAACTGAACGAGACGGTGGAATTGAAGCCACTCTCCGGCGTGATCGTAATTGTGGTCGTGGCGTTCTCTCCCGCAGCTACGGTGAGCGATGAAGGAGAGGCCGCGATGGAGAAGTCCGGCAAGAGATTGATGATGTATGTCGCGCTGGCCATGGCGCTGGTGGAATGGCCGGCGGCGGTTGCTATCGCGTGGATCGTTTCTGTAAACCGCCCTCCTGGCGACCCGATGGTGAAGGGGCCGCTGTACACCGTCGAGCTCGTCGTGGGCGCGGAGCCATCGGTGGTGTAGTAGATGGTCGCATTAGCCGTTGCGGAAGTGATGGTCACCTGCTGTGTGGCCGCGTAAGTTCCCGCCTCTGGGTTGAAGGTTGGAGTTCCGGCGGCCGGCAAGGAGGTTGTGGCTTGCTGATACTCCCACATATCGTTCAGAGCTCTGCTGTCGCGGGAGCCGGTGCTATCGGCGCCGTAGCCGCCAAAGAGCCAGAAATTGCCGCTATGATCGGTCCAACTGCTTGGGCCAATCCGGCCTCCGGGGTCGTTTCCCGGATCGGGTGTGCCCAGGACGCCGTATGCGCCCGGCTGGCCTGCGCAGATGGTGTTCCCTTCCGGCGTAAGCATACAGTTAGCCGTCGTGGTGTTCCCACCCATCCACGCCCATTGGTTCGTAGAGGGATCGAACTCCCACAGGTCGTTGAGATTGCCGTCGGTGCCGGCTGAATCGAAGCCCCCGCCGCCAAAGAGCCAGAAATTGCCGCTACCGTCGGTCCAGTTCACAGCCCCCGCGCGGCCTCCGGGGATGTTGTCGGCGGCAGGTGTTCCCAATGTGCCGTAGACGCCGGGCTGGCCGCCGCAGATAACGATTCCCCTTTGATATTCGACGCAAGCGGACGAGGTGGTGCTTCCGCCCATCCACGCCCATTCCATCGTGGAAGGCGAGAACTCCCACAGATCGTTGAGACCGGTAAGATTGCTCTGGGAGTCATAACCGCTGCCCCCGAAGAGCCAGAGATTGCCGCCGCTGCCGGTCCAGGTCGACGCGGCGCCGCGGCCTCCGGGGATGTTTCCGGCAGCAGGCGAACCCAACGTACCGTAGACTCCGGGCCACCCGCTTGCGTTCTTGGCGGTCGGCAGCGTGCTGTTTCCGCCCATCCAGGTCCATTCGTTCGTAGAAGGCGAGAACTCCCACAGATCGTTGAGATAGCCAGACTTCCCGTTTGCGTCAAAGCCCGTGCCGCCAAAGAACCAGAAATTGCCGCTGCTGTCGGTCCAACTGGAGGCGCCAGCGCGGCCTCCAGGAACATTCCCTGCAGCAGGCGAACCTAACGTGCCATAGACTCCGGGCCGGCCATTCTGCGGGAGGCCGACGGTGCTGCTTCCCGCCATCCACGCCCACTCGTTCGTAACAGGCGAGAACTCCCACAGGTCGTTGAGCGAGCCGTTATCTCCGTTGGCATCGGAGCCATTGCCGCCGAAAAGCCAGAGATTGCCGCTGCCATCGGTCCAGGCAGAGGCCCCAGCGCGGCCGCCTGGGAAGTTTCCCGGAGCGGGCGTTCCCAGCGTGCCCCAGACTCCGGGCTGTGAACTTGTCGGGCTGCTTCCGCCCATCCAGGCCCATTCGTTGGTGGAGGGCGAGAACTCCCAAAAATCATTGAGAAGGACACCGATGGTGTTCGAGGAGGCCTCGTAGCCACCGCCCCCAAAGAGCCAGAGATTGCCGTTGCCGTCGGTCCAGCTTGCGGCATTCCAGCGGCTCGCGGGAATGTTTCCGGCGGCGGGCGTACCCAGGGTGCCGTAGACTCCGGGCTCACCGTAACTTCCGTTGAGGTTGTTGCTGCCGCCCATCCAGGTCCATGCGGCAGTTGTTTGCGCCGCGGCGGATAGAGAAAATACTGAGAAGATGACGAATCCAAGCAGGCTCCCTAACAGAGAACCTGACAGCGAACGATGTTTTCTCACTCGCATAGGAATATCCTCGAGCTCTGATTTGTCAGAAATCATACTCCTGGCTGGCCGGCTTCGGAAGTAAACTCGATCTCACGACGCGTCAACAGAGGCTGAACCGGGCCACGGCCCGTCACACGGCTGCCCCGGTCAGTCTTCGCCACCTGGTTAATGATCCTCTGGATGACGGCGATCTGGACGTGGATGTGGCGCGCCACGGCGGACGCAACGAGGCCCCTCCATGCAGGAGAGGCCTAGATTGTATTGAGCCGCCGCGAGAATGCATCATTGCACCGTAAGCAAGAAGGTAGTGGAGTGCGACAGCGAACCCGATGTCGCGTTCACCGTGATCGTGTATGAGGTGGGTTGAGACCCTCCACCGCAGCCGTTGAGCAGACTCAGCCCGACACCGCACACCGCCAGCAGAAGAAGCATCTGCAAGCGACCCCGCTTCTTCCAGCCAAAGCAGCACAAAACGGCCGCCAGCGCCGCCCCGGGTAACAGCGGGCTGGAGTTGCGGCGAAGAGTTGCGGTCGTCGCGGAGGTGCTCACGGTGAGCGTTGTCGAAACCGGCACCAGATCCTCCGTATTAACGCTTGCCGGAGAGAAGCTGCACGACGCCCCTGAAGGCAACCCCGAGCAACTGAACGAAACCGTCGCAACGAGCCCATTCAGCGGCGTGACTGTGACCGTGGTTGTGCCGCTCTGTCCGGCAGTTACGGTCATTGAGGCCGGAGAGGCCGCGACGGTGAAGTCCGGCGTAAGTTTGATGGTATACAATGCGCTGGACATGACGCTGGGGGAATAGCCGCTGGCGATTGCAATCGCCTGGATCGTGTCAAAAGTCAGTAATCCCGCCGACGAGACAGTGATGGGGCCGCTGTACACCGTCGAACTCGTGGTCGGCACGGTTCCGTCCGTGGTGTAGTAGATGGTAGCCCCTGGGGTCGCATCGAAAATCGTGACGGAAATCGTCATTGCCGTTAGCGAGTTGTAAACCCCACTCGCCGGACTGAAGGTTGGCGCGGCGGTTGCCGGCAGGGCGGTTGTGGCCTGTTGATATTCCCAAAAGTCGTTGAGAACGCCGCCACCGACACCGGCCGCCCCGTCCCCGCCAAAGAGCCAGAAATTGCCTTTGCTATCGGTCCAACTGCTCGCCCCAAACCGGGCTCCGGGGTTGTTGCCCGGATCGGGCGTGCCCAACGTGCCGTACACACCTGGCTGGCCTCCGCAGACGACGTTCCCCTCCGGGGCAATCGTACAGCCAGTCACCGTGGCATCTCCACCCATCCACGCCCATTCGTTGGCGGAGGGACTGAACTCCCAGAGGTCGTTGAGATTGCTCTGGTTGCCCTCTGAATCAAAGCCCTGGCCCCCAAAGAGCCAGAAATTGCCGCTGCCATCGATCCAGCTCGCAGCGCCGGCGCGGCCTCCGGGGATGTTTCCGGCGGCAGCCGTTCCCAATGTGCCGTAGACGCCGGGCTGACCTCCGCAGACGACGAGCCCAAGTCGATAGGTGATACAACCGGTCGAGGTGGTGCCTCCGCCCATCCACGCCCATTCGTTCGTGGAAGGCGAGAACTCCCACAGGTCGTTGAGCGCGGTAGGATTACCCTTGGCATCGAAGCCACTGCCCCCAAAGAGCCAGAAATTTCCGCTGCCATCGATCCAGCTCGTAGCGCCAGAGCGGCTTCCGGGAATGTTTCCGGCAGCGGGCGTTCCCAATGTGCCGTACACTCCGGGCTGGCCACATTCACCATATGCACAAAAACTCACCGTGCTGCTACCGCCCATCCACGCCCATTCGTTGGTGGACGGCGAGAACTCCCACAGGTCGTTGAGAACGCTCCAATTGCTGTTGGCGTCGTAGCCGGTGCCGCCGAGGAGCCAGAAATTGCCCTTTCTGTCGGTCCAGGTCGAAGCGGAAACGCGGCTTCCGGGGATGTTTCCGGCTGCAGGCGTTCCCAACGTGCCGTACACGCCGGGCCAGCCGTCGCCCTGGCTCGGAGGCGGCAGCGTGCTGCTTCCGCCCATCCAGGCCCATGCGTTCATGGAAGGATTGAACTCCCAAAGGTCGTTGAGGATGCCGTTATTTCCTTTGGCATCGGGGCCCGAGCCGCCGAAGAGCCAGAGATTGCCGCTGCCATCGGTCCAGCTCGTAGCGCCAGCGCGGCTGCCGGGCAAGTTGCCTGCGGCGGGTGTTCCCAGCGTGCCGTACACTCCGGCCTGTCCGACGCAATTCGGGATACCGTTCACCTTGGTGCAGGTCACGGTGCTGCTTCCGCCCATCCAGGTCCATTCGTTTGTAGAAGGGTTGTACTCCCAGAGGTCGTTGAGCAACACACCAGTGTCGTTGGCAGCGGCATCGTAGCCAGAACCCCCAAAGAGCCAGAGATTCCCGTTGCTGTCGGTCCAGCTCACAGCGTCCCAGCGGCTGGCGGGAATGTTCCCGGAGGCGGGCGTACCCAGGGTGCCGTACACTCCGGGCTCGCCGCCGCTTCCGTCCAGGTTGTTGGTGCCGCCCATCCAGGTCCATGTGGCCGTTGTTTGCGCCGCCGCGGATAGAGAAGATAGTGAAAAGATGACGAATCCAAGCAAGCGCCCAAACAGGCAGCCCGGCATCAAACGCAGCTTTCTCATTGAACTTTCCTCGATGGGAATAGCGCTCTCCCAATGCGATAAAAGCCCCGGCTCTCACGCCGAATCCCAACTGACCTATTAAGACGTGTTGACGAAGAAAGAGTTTACTCCAAAGACGGCTCTGCAAGGATTGAGATCCTCTTTTTCATGCTTCGCCCATCTTTTTTCGAGACCGCGGGGCGTTAGGTGGCGCGATTGGGAGAGTTCGAGAGCGTCACGGAACCGGACCCCGAGATACCGGCCCGCCCTGAGAGGGGAGCAAGCCCACGCCCGGCGCTTGAGGCTGCCAGATCGTTCTCATGTCCAGGCGCGTAGAGATTGCCGACCTCGACTCAAACGGCGCGCCATCCCATCGGGGAGGAAACACCCGCGCTGAATCAACGTATTGACCATTGCGGCACATTCGCGCCTTCCGCCATTGACGCGCCCCGCCCCGCCCCGCAAACTTGGAGTGGAGTTATTTGTCAGAAGCTTCTACCCGGAGGTTACTCCCATGGGCGCTTATCCCCCTTACGGTCCCGGCGGCGTGGGCCGCCGCATTGAAGAAGCCATCGAACTGATCGAAATGGAGTTGCGCCATGCCGCCGCCTACGTAAACGACGCCGTGATCCCGCAGGTCCGCACCGAATCCATCTCCGCCATGCGCAAGGCGGCCGATGCGCTCCGCAATTTCGCCGACCGCCTCGACGGCCAGCCGCCGAATCCGCCACAAGGGCCGCGCGCGTGATGAACCGGGGTGGTTGGGGTACGAGGTATCCCGCCCAGGCGGCAGAAACTCGCCGCGGCGGCACGCCCCGAGGGTGCGGCACCCGGCTTTTGTGGAACATCCGGTGTGGCCTCCGGCCCGCAGCCCTCGGCGCGGGACTCGCGCTGGCGCTCGTGTTTGTCTCCGGCTGCGGGCATCGCACCACCGTGGCCCAGCTACCCGCGCCCCAGGCCGCTCCTCCCGCGCCTCAAACGAATCCCTCCGAGCCCCAGACCACGCCGCCCGCGCGCATTCCCGTCACGCCGGTCCCGCGGGGCGGGATCAGCAACCAGGACCTCGACTTTATCAACACCCACAGGCCCATCCTGACCGAGGAGGGCATGGCCACCTGGTACACCGCGCCCTACAAGGGACGCCAGACGGCCAACGGCCAGGTCTTCAGCGACCGCGCCCTCACCGCCGCGCATCGCACCCTGCCCATGGGTTCGCTGATCGTGGTCACCAACCTCAAGACGGGCCAGTCCAGCGCCATGCGCATCACCGATCGTGGCCCCTTTGCCGAGGGCAAGATTCTCGATCTCACCATCGCCTCCGCCAAAGCCACGGGCGTCTACCAGGTTGGCTCGGCCCGCGTCCGTCTGGACGTCTACCGGACACCCAAACCCATCGAGACGGGTGGCCGCTGGTGCGTGCAAATCGGCGCATTCCATAGCCAGCGCCAGGCCAATAAGCTCAAGGAACAGCTCCTGCGCAAGTACCCCAGCTCCAATGTGATCGAGTTTCCCGGAGAAGACAGTTACTGGGTCCGCATCCGCCCCCAGGGCGACAACCGCGAGCAGGCCGAACTCATCGCCCGCAAACTGCGCCCCACCGAGGGCGAAGCATTCCTTACTAGGCTGGACTGAGGCCGCGGACAGTCAGCCGTCTACTCCGGCGGCGGATAAAACGGCAGCTTCTCGTTCTTCTCGTTGGCGCGGCGGATGGTCACGTCATCCAGCAGCAATGCGGGCGCCAGCACCGTCCGCGGCACGTCGCCAAAGTAGTTGGCCACCCACAGATCCTTGCCCGCGGCCACCACGCTGGAGCGCAACGCCCGCTGGTCCAGGTCGTCCAGCACGGCTCCGCGCACCAGTTCCCGCTTTCCGTCCAGGCCCACGCGGTAGAGCAGCCGGGGCGTCAGTTCCCCGCCCAGCGTCTGCACGTAATAGACGCTCTTCAGCCCGCGATCGTGCCCCAGGTCCACCAGTTTGCGGTCCAGTTCGCCGTCCGATAGACCCTCCTTCGCCGTCACCTGCAGCACGCCGATCGCCGGTCTGGGCGCTCCGGTAATCCCCGCGCGCCCGTGGCCATTCGACTGGGGAAAGTCGCGCACCGGCTCACGCCCGATCAGATAATTCTCTAGCCGCCCCGCCTTCACCAGCTTCACCGCCCGCGCCGGCACGCCCTCGTCGTCCACGTCGTAGGCTCCCAGCAGACTCCTGCCCGCATAGCTCTTCAAGCCGGGGTCGTCCACCACATCCAGAAACTCGGGCAGCACCCGCGCATGGTAACTCGAGGCAAACGGTCCATTGGTGCGCGCCTCGGTGCCCAGCTTGGGCCGCGTGGCCGTCACCGTGCCTGCGACCAGCTCACGCAGGGTGTCTGCTCCGGCGTCGGAACTCAACAGCACCGGACCGTGATACTCCTCCTCCACCAGCGGCGCCTTGCGCAGATCGGTGAGCGAGGCAATCAGATCCACCGCATGTTTCTCGAAAACCGGCGGCGAATCCAGGTCCTTGAGCGAAACGCCAACCGAGGCATACGACCGGTCCAGCCGCATCCCGTCCGCCGCCTGCGTGCCTACCGCAAAGGCTTCCTCGTACTCAGCCGCCGGCTTGCGCACGATCGTTCCCTCGCTTGTCGCCAGCCATGTGGTGGTCACCCGCGCATGGAACTCCGCCGAAGAGTACTGTACGTCCCGTTGGCTCGCCTTCACTTGAGCATCCGTCCGGTAGAGCCCGCTGTCCCGCGCCACGCGTTCCGCCCACGCGGCCTCGTCCAGCTTCAACCGGAGCGGCTCTTCCAGCACGATGACCGGCTTCTCCTGGCTGAAGTCGTCGGCCTGCGGCGGCGTCTGCACCTCTTTGAGCGCCGCCTGCTTCTGCGCATAAGCTGCCAGAGCGCTCTTGTACGCCTGGTCCGTCGCCGCCCACAGCGCCGACCGCACCGCAATCGGATCGTCGTCCAGGCCGGCGAGTTGCAGCGCGCCGTCGCCGCGCCCGCCCGAGCTGTCTGTCTTGTAGTCGCCCACCCGCACCGTCACGCGCGCCACGCGCTGGTGGTTGTGCTGCGAGCCCTCGCTGGCCCCAAACTCCGCCTTGGTCTCAAAGTTGTCCACGTCCTCAATCCGGTATTGGATAAAGAACGGCTTCTCGAAGCCCTTCAACTGCAACTCGCTCTTGCTCCGGTCCAGCTCTTCGAGCATCGCCTTCAGCAAAGGATCTTTCTCCGCATCGGAACGAGTGGGCTGCGGCGCTATCTGTCCGGACGCACTCATGCAGGTTACGCCAAGAAGGGCCGCAAGAAATCCTGTTCCGGCAAACATCGCAATCGGTCGAATTGAGCTCATGGTGCCTCTGTTTTCTGATAACTGAAAACTGACAACTGACTACTGTTTCGCTCCCGGAATCGCCAGTATCGGCGGCCTTGCCGTGCCCTGCTGCACGCGCTGCGTCTCCATCTCGCTCAGCAGCATGGCCGGAGCCACCGCGCTCACCGGGATCGTGCCCGACTCCGCCCCGCACTCCCCGTTGAACACCTCGCTCTTGTCGCTGGTCGCCAGGATGTGCTTCAGCGCTGCCTGCGGGGTGCCCACCATGCTCACGCCCCGCACCAGCTCATCCGGCCGTCCGTCCACATACACTCGCCAAACCACGAGAGGAATCTCCTGAAAGGCCTGCGGCGTGCGCCGCGTGGTCTCGGCATTGCCCGAAGAGATGTCCTCAAAGTAGAGCCCGTACGGCTTGCCCTGCTTTTTCGCCTCCTCGATCAACTGCTTGCGCAGCTCAGCTTCGGGAACGCTCTTGGTAGAAGTTACAATCAAGTTACCCTGCCTTCCGGTGGGAACCTTGCCGGTCTGCGCGCGGCCGTGGCCGTTCGAATTCGCAAAGCTCGCAATCGGCAGCCGCGACATAAGGAAAGTCTTCAGCACGCCGTCCTGGACCAGGTCAACGCGCCGCGCCTTCTGCCCCTCATCGTCATATTCATAACTGCCACTTAGCCACGTATCTCCAAACTTCGTCACGGTAGGATCGTCCGCCACCGACAGGAACGTCGGCAGCACTTCCTTGCCCACTTCCTTGGTAAACGTCTGACCCTCCTCGTCGCCGCGCTGCCGCTGGCCTTCCAGCCGGTGTCCCAGCACTTCATGAAAGAACACCGCCGCGGCCCGTCCGGAAAGAATCGCCGGCCCATCGAAGGGCTCGGTCAGCGGAGCCTTGCGCAGAGCCTCCAGGCTCTTGCCCAGCTCGCGTATCGCCGTTTCCAACTCCGCCTGCGCGGGCAAACCCTCCACCGTCTCGGCCTCGAAGGTCCGCGACCGGTAGAGGTCCATCCCGTCGTCGGCGCGCGTCACGGCAAATACCACCAGCCGCGCCTGCAGGTGCGGCGTCACCACCCGCGAACCCTCCGACGATGCAAAGTAGTCGGTCTCGTTCTGCACCGTCAGCATCACCACGTTCTGGTAAACGTCCGGGTACTCGCGGAAGATCTTTGAAAGCGCCCTGACCCGCTGCTCCCACGCCCCCCGGTCCACCTCTACCGGCGGAGCTGGCTTGCCGATATGCTCCTGCGGCGCTTCCTGGCTGAAGTCCGGTGAAGTGTCTTCTTCCCTGGCCCGCACCTCGGCCTCGGTCTTCACCCGCAGATAGTTGTCCAGCGCCGTGCCGTAGCCCGTGTTGGTCGCCAGCCATAACGTTCGCTCCAGCGCCTCGCGGTCGTCGCCCAGCGGCAGTTGCAAACTGTTCACCGCCGAGCTGCGATGCGTACCGTGCGTATTGTCCAGCTTGGGATCGCCCAGCCGCACCTGCACGTCGGCCACGCGCACATGGTTGGCGGAGCTATCCACCAGCGCCCCATATTGCGCCCGAATCGAGACAAAGCTGGCATCGCTCACCGAATAACTCAGGAAGTAAGGAGGCAACTGCTTGTCAGATTCTTGTTTGCCGGGACCCGGCTTGCCAAGCGAGGTAAATGCGCGATGCAGTTCGGTCGTCATGGCATCGAGTAGCACTGGCGTAGCCGCCTGCGCGCCGCCTGCCGCGGGCAAGGCCAAACTCAAAACGGCAGCGGAAAATGCGGCGCGGAAGCCGGTTCTCGGGGCGGTCCGCCTCTTGGCGGCGCAAGAAACACCTGGCAAAGACGGGGAGAAATCGTGTAAAAGCATCTGTAAACAGAATTGTCTCAGAGTCAGCTTATCTAAAGGAGAATTGTTGTGACTTTTGCACCCCGTTGCCTGCTCGCGTTCTGCTTCGCCATGTTGCTCACCGGCCTGCTCCCCCGCCATTGCGACGCTCAGTCAGCATCGTCCCAGGCCGTTCAGACTCAGCCAGTCGCTGCCCAACCGGCCTCTGCCCAGCCTGCTCCAGCCTCAAACGCCGCCCCATCGGCCAACCCGCAGCAGGCCTA
>JBEKZR010000098.1:0-10296 GCA_049509715.1 Occallatibacter sp.
TCAACGGCCAGTTGGTCAGCGAACTGGACGACGACCAGCTCGCCCGCATCCGCAACAAGGAGATCGGTTTCGTCTTTCAGACCTTCAACCTGCTCGCCCGCGCCACTTCCCTGCATAACGTCGAGTTGCCGCTGATCTACAACGGCACGCCCGCGGCCGCGCGCATCGCCCGCGCCAAGGAATCGCTCGCCGACGTCGGCCTGGAATCGCGCATGAACCACAAGCCCAACGAGCTCTCCGGCGGACAGCGCCAGCGCGTGGCCATCGCCCGCGCGCTGGTCAACCACCCCTCCATCATCCTGGCCGACGAGCCCACCGGCAACCTGGACTCCAAGACCGGCCTGGAGATCATGGCCCTCTTTGACACCTTGCACGCCAAAGGCAACACCATCGTGGTCGTCACCCACGAGCCGGACATCGCCGCTTACGCCCATCGCGTCATCCACATCCGCGACGGCCAGATCTTCTCCGACGAGCCCTCCACGCGCTCCCGCTAGAACCAACGTAAAGACCCGCAAAACCCCGACGTTCTCCCAATCCGGACCGGAGAGAAATCCTCATCTCTCCGGTTCATGTTTTTTTCCTCGTCGCCGATATGACCTCTGTGGGCCAGTGAATGCTAATTGGGCCAGGGAGGCGAGCCACGTTGAGATCCATGCAGAACGCCGCTCAATACCAGCCCCAGCCTGCCCTTTCCGGCCTGACGCTTGTGGAGTTGGAGTCGCCGCCCGCCGCGCAGATTGTGGGCGTAAGCGCGGCCTGGCGCAAGCTGCTCATGCAGGCCGAAATGGCCGCGCCCCACGTCCAGGTGGCCGCCATTGAAGGCGAGCACGGCTCCGGCAAGCAGACCCTGGCCCGCTATCTCTTCAGCCGCTCTCCGCTCGCCGCCTCCAGCTTTCAGCTCCGCGATGCCCGCGAATGGCTCGTAACCGACGCCGATCCGGCCACCCTGGCCGGTTTTACTTATCTCGATCGCGTTGACCTGCTGGCCCCTCCCGGACAGGGGCTGCTGCTCAGGGTTCTCAAGGTGCTGCAGGACCGTCCCGCGGGCCGCGCCGTCTTGCTGGCCTCCTCGCAGACCCCCCTGCGCCAGATGGCATCTCAGGGAATGCTCATGCCCGATCTCGCCTTCCGCCTCACCGCCGTCCGCTTCGCCATTCCCCCCCTGCGCCTGCGCCGCGAAGATATCGCCCCGCTCGCCCAGAACCTGCTCAACCGCATCTGCGCCCGCTATCAGCAGCACTCCGTGGTGCTGGGTCCCGGCGCGCTTGCCCGGCTCCTTCAGCACAACTGGCCGGGCAACGTGCGCGAGTTGGCCAGCGTGCTGGAGTCAGCCTTGCTGGAAGCCGCCGACGGCGTCATCCGCGCCGACGACCTCCCCGTGCCCAGCACCTGCGACGCGCCGCCGGAGCCGCAGCCCTTCTTTCGTCCGGAGAACCTCTCTCTGGATGTGGTCATCCGCAACCACGTGCAATCCGTCCTCGACCTCAACCGCGGCAACAAGCTCCGCGCCGCCCGCCAGCTCGGCATCAGCCGCTCCACCCTCTACCGCATCCTCGGCAACGAATCCCTCCTGACCCGCTGAACGCCGCTCGCCCCAAAATGCTGGGTGCCCCAGCTCTCGATTTTGAGACCTGGGATATAGATTGGGTGCCCCAGGTCTCGATTTTGAGACATGGGATGTAGGATGTTGGCATGACCAAGGGGCTTATTCGTTATCACCGTACCGGTGGGATGCACTTCATTACCTTCAGTTGTTATCAAAGGCTTCCTTACCTTGGTTCTGCATCGGCGCGCAACCTCTTCGAGCGGTCTTTAGAAGTCATGCGTCTCCGGTACGAATTTGTTGTTTGTGGGTACGTGGTCATGCCGGAACACGTCCATCTGCTGGTCAGCGAGCCAAAGAAAGTCATCTTGGCAAAGGCAATCCAAGCTCTGAAGTTATCCGTATCCGTTCAACGCACGGAACGACCCTTCTGGCAGCCGCGCTACTACGATTTCAACATACATAACGAGTTGAAGCGAGTAGAGAAACTCCGGTATATGCACCGCAACCCAGTCAAGCGTGGCCTGGTCGAGAAGCCGGAGGACTGGGCCTGGTCTAGTTTCCGGCACTACGCCACGGGAGAGATCGGAACCGTGGAGATCGAGTCGTTCTGGACTGGCGCGCGGAGGGATGGTCTGCGCGATCCCAGGTCTCTCCGCCGCGGCCGACGAGACCTGGGGCGCCCATTCGAATAACCTGAGATGAGATGTGGTCCACCCGCCAAGGCCGTGGCTATCTTGCCGCAAAACCGCCGTTCACCACGCCAAGGCCCGCTACCCCGCGATCGATCCATTCGTTCATGGGATACGATTTGCCGCAGTCTGCGCACGTCGTCGTGGGATACTGCGCCCCGCAGTGCGGGCAAACCGCCCCGCTCAGGAATGTGTCGAATCCCAGCCCGCATTGCCCGCACTTCCATTTCTCTCCCAGCAACGGCTCTGTCCGGCAGTTCGGGCAGGCAAAGCCCTTCCGGCGCGGCAGTTTTGCCAGGCGCAACAGCGCCTGCGCGCGGCGCAGCCCGGCCCAGCAGTTCAGCAACATAAAGACGGCAATCGCCCCCGTCCAGGCGGAATGGAAGAACACTGCCAGCCCGAAAAACCCGATGATGCCCAGCAGGCCAACAATTGTCGCCACCATCAGGCTGCGCGCGCGGCCCAGCGGAAACCACAGCAGCGAGCGCAGAATCTGCCCGCCGTCCAGCGGGTAGATGGGCAAAATGTTGAAGACCAGCAGTCCTATGTTGATGGCCAGGACCGACCGCAGCAGCCGGTAGGCATCGGGCATCGTGTGCGCCCATCCAGCCGACCTGCTCAGCCAATACGCCGCAAACAGAATCGGCATCAGCGCCACGTTGACCAGCGGCCCCGCCGCGATGCTCCACAGCGTAGCGCCCGGCCGCTGCGGCGGATCGACATACGCCACCCCGCCGAAGGGCCACAGCAGGATGCGGTTTGCCGTCCCGCCCACCTGCCGGCAAGCCAGCGAGTGCCCCAACTCGTGCGTCAGCACAATCAAAAACAGCGCCACATACTCGAAAACGTTCCACAGGATCGAGGAGTACCGGCCTTGCCGGCTCTCAACCTCCATGATGGCGACCAGAAACCAGCTCCAATGCAGGTATATGTCAACTCCCGCAAGGCGAAAGAGATGGATCGAACCCCGTTGTTGGCTTGGCATGTGTGTAGCTTACGCCCTCCGGATAGCTCCGTCGGGCCAGCCGGAACCTGGAGCGTGTTTCAACAAACCCGCTCGCCGCGGCTGGGTGCCCCATCCTTCGCGCTCTCTGCGAAGGGTGGGATTCCACGAACCATTGGGTGCCCCACCCTCGCCGTGTCTTTGTTTTTGCGGCTAGGGTGGGATACGACGAACCCCAATAGCGGGCGGCTTTGAAAGCGCGCATCCAGGTAAGCCGGGGTTTCACAAGTTGCGGGAGAATTCGATCCGGAGGGAGGTGGGGGTTTCAACCCCCGCATAAGGCCAACAAAATCAGCGCGGGCTTTAGCCCCGGAGGTACGCTTTCGGGAACTTCGCCCCGTTCCAAAATCGAGACTTGGGGCACCCGGCGCTCCGAAAGGTTGTAAGCTGTTGGTACCAATGGCCAAGCCTTCATCGCTTCTCGACACGCGCGTGATCTACTGCGGCGACAATCTTGAGCAGCTCAAGAAGCTGCCGGATGCCTGTATCGATCTCATCTACATTGACCCGCCATTCAATTCGAATCGAAATTACGAGGTCTTCTGGGGCGAGACGAAGGAAAAACGCGCGTTTGAGGATCGCCATGAGTCCACTCAAGCCTACATTGAGTTCATGCGGCCCCGGTGCGTGGAGTTGGCGCGTGTTCTCAAGAAGATCGGCAGCTTTTACTATCACTGCGACTGGCACGCCAGCCATTACGTCAAGGTAATGCTCGATCAGATCTTCGGTGAAAACCAATTCCAGAACGAGATTATTTGGCGGCGCACAAACGCGCGTTCGGATCCAGAGCGGTGGCCCCGACTGCACGATTCGATCTATCTGTACACGGGCAATCGAAAGGAATACACCTTTCATCCATTGTTGCTTCCGGGAGACGAATCGAAGACTCCACATACGCTGATCACTGGGCCTGGTGGTCTGAAGTACAACACATCCGACCTGACAGGTTCGGGAATGACCGAAGACGGTGAAAGTGGAAGGCCGTGGCGGGGTTTCAACCCAAAGGATTTCGGGAGACATTGGGGCTACAGTCATTCGCAGATGGATGAGTGGGATGCAGCAGGGCTGATTCATTGGCCAAAGAAGGCAGGGAGTGCGGGTGGCTTTCCCCGCAAGAGGGATGAGGAGCCATTCTTGCCGCATGCTCGAATGGTGCAAGCGGGGGATGTGTGGACCGATATCGATAGACTTAATCAGACCGCGAAGGAGAGGCTCGGCTACCCGACACAGAAACCGCTGGCGTTAATGGAAAGAATCATCGTCACCAGCAGCAAGCCGAATGACATCGTTTTGGATGCTTTCTGCGGCTGTGGCACGGCGCTGGTCGCGGCGCAGAACCTCAATCGTCAATGGGTTGGAATCGACATTTCTCCGACCGCTTGCCGGGTGATGGCGAAGCGGCTGCGTGACGTTTGCAAATTACGCGAAGACGAGAGCTATTGGCTTCACGGAAAAGGGTTTGTTGTGCGCGACCTGCCGTGGACTGAAAAGCAACTCCGGACGATACCGCCCTTCGAGTTCGAGAATTGGGCGGTCATCGCGCTGGGCGGCATTCCGAACAAGACGCAGGTGGGCGACATGGGAATAGACGGTCGCATTTATCCCATTGGCTCTGAGCCAACCGCTGCCGGAAAGGAAGCCGGACAGCTTGACTTCATGGATGATTGGTATCCGATCCAGGTGAAACAGATGGACAAGACAGGCCGCCCTGACATCGACAAGTTTGAAGCGGCCATGATGCGGACGAAGCGGAAGAAGGGGTTCTTTGTCGGCTTCGACTTCAGCAGCGACGCTTTGCGGGAGATCGATCAATTCTTCCGGCGTGAGCACATTGTGATCGTCCCGT
The DNA here is from genome assembly GCA_049509715.1 of Occallatibacter sp. Lineage (GTDB taxonomy): Bacteria > Acidobacteriota > Terriglobia > Terriglobales > Acidobacteriaceae > Telmatobacter. Next base: position 5,088 of record JBEKZR010000098.1, read on the forward strand.
TGACCGTTCGGGAGATTCTGGACGAAACCATCGCGCAAAGGCTGGCCTGAAGCTCCTTGGTTGATTGGCATATGTTGATGGAGAGCTAGCATTTGTGGCTTCCCAGGTCTCAAAATCGAGACCTGGGGCATCCGGGGGTACGCGGCGATGTGCGAACATTTTACTAGGTGAAAATGCCCATGACCCGCGGTGAGTTTTGGAGACTCAGCTACAGAGCAAGGCGCTATCTCTCACACTTGAGCGTGGATGAACTCGCCAAGAGGTCCCAAGACGTTCTGGCTAACGTCAGCATCCTCACACCTCAAGGCCAAATCGGCTTGCGCTCTCCTAAAGAGACAATTGGCTACCCATGGATGGAACTTTGGACTCATATCATAGAGGAATTCGGCTCAAGAGAAATGGGAATGCCGCCTGACATCCTCGATCCTGAAACGATCCCAAATCCAACGGCTCCTATTCCGGCAAAAGGGTTTCTGGAGTCCCAAGGTTTGAAGAAGGAACTCTCCGGTTGCCTAGTGAAGTATGGCAAACGGAGTTGGTTGACCAGAACCCTAGCGAAAGGCGAATGGCGCATCTCTCCGGCTTCGTATTATTCCGATGCCACTCTTAGTAAGGCAAGACGCGATTCAGAGCTCGAATTCCACATTCGCGCGGCAAATCTCGAGAAAACATCGAAGCCGGTAGAAGGAATGGAAGGACAGTACTACCACGTTCTAAAGGACGTATTTGCAATCGATATTAAGGCGGCAACGAACTATTATCTTGTCTGTTTGGCGCGTGGACTTATCTATCGTATGTTCGACGATTTTGACGCCGACGCTTGTCTAATAATTCATAATGAGGATGAGTTTGTCCGACGCATGCTAAGGGCGTTTGCGGCCATTAATCCGCGCTGGTTTGGGACATTCAAAGCTGTTGATTATATTGATCCATGTATGCCACGATTGCCGATCGATGTACACTTTGCTAAGCATTTTCGTTACTCGTACCAAGAAGAAGTGAGATTTGTTTGGACGCCGTTATCTCCATCTCTTGCGAAGCTATCTCAGTTCACAATCAATTTAGGGCCAATTGATGACATCTGCGAGTTACTGCTACTCAACGGCAAAGAATTCGCTATGGCGGGTGGTTAGCCGGTTGCCGGCTGCCTCAGGCTCCCGTCCGCCGCCGCGGGAGACCTGGGATCGCCCCCCGCCCGATCATCATTCCCGGTATTCCCCCTGAAAAAAGAAGCTCCTCTCCTTGATGACCAGCACGGCCGAGAGCATCAGGAGAAGGCCTGTTTGAATGACTTTGCTGTCTGGGTGAGTGGCGAACATTTCGTTGAAGCAGCCCGCGGAAATGTGAAAGACGATGGCCACCAGGACATTGCGCTTGGTCTTGTAGTACAGCCAGTTCATCAGGAACGTAAACGGTATCACGCTGACCAGGAAATTGAGGCTATACAAAATCCCCGTTTGAGCCACGTTGCTCTGGTAGTAGCCTTTGATTAAGCCCAGCGGCACATGCCAAATAGCCCATAAAAAGCCAAATAACAGGCAGGTGTTGAATAAATTCATCCGCCGGCGCAAACAGTCGTTGCCGTAGGAGTGCCAGCCCAGCTCCTCAACCAGCGGCGCCAGGATGAGCATGAACCATGCGGGGAAGATGCCCGCGGAAAATGAGGTTTTTCCCGACAGATGGAACTGATCCGCGCTGTGTCCAAAGAGCAACGAGATCGCTTGCGCAAGCAGGATGCTTGCCAGCATCAGAAAGCAGGTCAGGAACCAATACACGGGCCGGGTGGTCGTGAAACCAAAGAACCGCCGCTTGAGATCGTCTCTCAAGCCAGGCTCCAGCCAGATCAAACGCCATGCGACAAGCGCAGGCGCAATCAGCCCAGCAACGCCCAAACCGCTGGCCGCCCAAACCAGCGCCGCGCTCGTTGGAGTGATGTGACTCAGGTACGCGGCCGCGAACCAAAGTGTCCAGGGGATGCCTATAGCCAGGCCGTAGAAGAGGAACGGATGGCGATATTTCTCGATGATCATGGGGTTAGAATAGCGTCCAGATTGGTGTAAACCGGAATTCCCATTTTGCTTTCCCGGCCGCTACAGGATACCAGCAGTTGCCGCGCGCCCCAGGTCTTCCGCCGCACTCCGCCGCGGAAGACCTGGCCCCGCCCCCGGCCGTCCCTACTCACTACTCCTTACTCCCTACTCCTTACTCCTTACTCACTACTCTCTATTCCCTGTTCCCTGCCGCTCTCACCCTTCCGCTTCCACGCCGCCGCTACCCATCTCCGCCGAGCCTTCCTTCCGTTCGTCCTGCCATGCGGGCTCCGCCGCCAACAGCTCCGCCAGGCTCCGTCCCCGCTTCTTCTTCACCGGCTCAGGTTGCGCCTTCTTGTGTTCCGCAATCTCCACCATCGCCCTGGTGGTGGCCACGTTTCCTCCCATCGCCTGATCCGTCAGCATATTGGCAAGCCTCTCCGAGTTCTCGCCCAGCCGCTTGTCCACCGCCAACCGCAGCCGTTCCGCGCCGGCCTTGCGCGCCCTTTTCCCCCGGCTCGCCCCTTTACCTTTACCCTTGTTGCTTGTAATTGCTTTCGCCGTCTTTCGACTCGACTTCCGCCCGTATTCGGCCATCTTTCCGCCATTTCCGGCCATGCTCCACGAACCCCCGCGCCCGGGGTAAACGAGCATGCGGCAATCCCTCTCCGGAATCGCCCCGAAAACTGGTTTTGCCGTAAGATTTTTGCTGCCTTCGTCTGCTCTGCGCGCACGCGCCGCGGAGATGCCCTCATCAAGATCAGGAAGGCTCACCCCCGCCCTCCGTTCTACGCTTCTCTCATTTCGGTATCTCTGCTCTAAAGCCTACCCCAAAGCAGCCTAATTCTCTGCAACCCGCCCCCTAATTTCTGACCCTTATTCCTTAGTCCCTAGTCCCTAGTCCCTTAGTCCCTCAGTCCCTCTTCTCCATCACCTTCTTCACCCACTTCCGCCGGTCCCCCATCTCCTCCAGCGTCATCTCCCCCAGCGGCACAATCGCATAGATAAACTTACAGCCCATGGCGCTCGCCACCCGGTCCATCGATTTCAGCGAGATCGTGCCCCGTCCCTCGCTCAGCTCCAGCTCGAACACCACCGAGCGGTGCAGGCCCAGCGCCCTCGCCATCTCCGCCACCGGAACTCCCAGCGCCCGCCGCACCGTCCGCAGCAAATCCTGGGTGCTGTTCCGCTCCCGCGCCGCCAGCCGGTAGAACCGCAGTTCCTTGTCCAGCTTCCTCCGCGCCGATTCCCGTTCTTCATTCCGCATCGTCCCTCCTCCCTTTAAGGCCGTCATCCTGAGCGACCCTGAGCGCAGCGAAGGGGAGTCGAAAGCCTGCCCTGAGTCTGCCGAAGGGGACCTGCTTCTGTCTCTCGCATCTTCGCCTGCCTCAGCCTCGCCCACTTATCTCAAACGTACGCAAAAGGGGCCTAATTACATGCAAAAATGCACCTATTTTTCCTTGTTTTGACCCAATCCGCAGACCTCCAGGACGCCTTTCACGCTCTTTCCCTCCGTCTGGGAGCCGACTTTCTTGCTCATCGCAAGCCGATTGCCCTGTTTGTCGGCTCGCGCACCTACAAATCCGTCTGCCCGCAGGCCGACTTTGCCTCTTTTGGAAACTCCGATTCAATCGAGATTTGTATCAGGGCACGACTTCAAAGCCTGCCGGGTGCCCCAGGTCTCGATTTGAGACCTGGGATATGGATTGGGTGCCCCAGGTCTCGATGTTGAGACCTGGAATATAGGTTGGGTGCCCCAGGTCTCGATGTTGAGACCTGGGATATGGATTGGGTGCCCCAGGTCTCGATGTTGAGACCTGGGATGTAGGATGTTGGCATAACCAAGGGGCTTATTCGTTATCAGCGCACCGGAGGCAGGCCGGGGTCCCCAGCGACGGGTCCTTGTCGCTGGGGTGGAAGAAGGGGGTTTCAACCCCCGCAAAAAGCCAACAGAATCAACGCGGGCTTTGTGTCAGGGCACGACTTTAGTCGTGCCGCTATCCCATCCACCCGTTTTTGGAAATCAACCCACGCGGCGAAGCCGTGCCCACACCCTCGTCCCTAGCCAAACACTTCCGATAGGCCGACTTTCGGGGATTTATCCCGCGAGTGAGTGTCTAAGTAACTGAACTGCAAGACATTGGCCCCTTCCTCTCCTCGCAACTTTCGACTCTCGCTTTAAGCGCAGCGCATTTAGCCAACTCTGGTGCGGTAGAATTCAGAGGAGGTTGCAAGCCCATGCCAGTACCGAACGATTGGAATATCAGTTGCAAATGGGAGCAAGACGGCGTTCTAAGGGTTGAAGATCCTCGCGGCCTGTGCCCTTTTTGCCGAAAGCCAACAACTTTCCAAATTCAGGCGATGGTGCCACTGCCAGGTAATATGCGAATGGCCAACACGCTTCCCACAAGCCGGCTTCAGGGTACCGATCTGCCGTCAACGAATGATTCGACGATTTGGCATAGAGTGTTTCCTTGAGGGACTAGTTGTGCCTGAGCAACTGTCCAATTGCACGGACGTTCTCGCAGTCGTAGAATTATCTAACGACAAGTTCTAGAGAACGAGGAGGCCAAATGCCAGAACTGGCGAATCTGCTTGCGCCCATCAATGTATCCCTAAACGATCTACTTCTCGATCCAAACAATCCAAGGTTCACCGAACTAGGCCAAGACCTGGATGCTGTTCCTGAAGCCAGATTTGCGGAGCCGCGCGTCCAAGAAGAGGCGTACACCAGGATGAAGACGGCCCGGTTTGAGGTGCCGGAACTTAGGGATACCATAAAGAACCTCGGATTCCTTCCAATGGATCGGATCGTCGTGCGGCTTTGGCGCGGCTCGGAAGATCAGCCTCGAAAGTACATTGTGATCGAAGGCAACCGACGCGTTGCCGCGCTCAAATGGTTGGTTGAGCTTCACGAGACTGGGCGTGAAACGTTCACAAATGAGCAATTAGAGAACTTCAAACAACTTCAGGTTCTCTTGCTCGACGACGAAAATGCCCCTGAAAACGCACGGTGGATACTTCCTGGGCTTCGCCACGTATCAGGTATACGGCCTTGGGGACCGTATCAAAAAGCGAAGTTGGTCTTTGAATTGCGGGAGTCTGGCATGTCTCCTCAAGTAGCAGCGCAGAGCCTCGGCCTGTCTACACGAGCGGGTAATCAATCATGGCGATCATAC
>JBEKZR010000099.1:0-10292 GCA_049509715.1 Occallatibacter sp.
AAGCCCACGCCTCCGCCAACGCCGCCTCCGCCCGCGCCCCTGGCGGACGAGCAGTTTCGCGTCTTTGAGTTGGCCTACGGCTCCGGGGCCACCCTGGTGCTGACGGCGCACACCGGCGGTCCTCTGAACCAACAGAAGTTTGTAACCCTGGTGGCCCAGCCGGACCTCTACGGCAACGTGCTGGTGCTGCTGAAGAATGTGACCGATGGCGCTCATCTGGACGAGACCCCGCGCATGCGCCTGGTGGACGCCGTAGACGCCCTAGCCGACAACCGTGGCGAGCTGCTCTTCGAACTGCGTGGCGCAACCCAGCGCCAATTTGCCCTTTACCGCGTCCTGCGCGGCCAGGCGGAGAAGCTCTTCGTAACCGGTGGCGGAGAGTTTGGGACCGAGAGCAGGGAGTAAGGACTGTAAGTAAATTCTCCATCACCGGATAACAGCGGAGCGTTACATTGCCCGACAGTGAGCAAAATTGCTCATCTTTTGCCAGAAATCTTATCGCTTCGACGAATAACATTCGGCGCCGGGCCTGGCTGTGATAGACCCTCCTATACAATGAGCACAAGGGTGGGCGCTTTGCCACTCTACAAGGATCTTCCCCGAGTATGGCTTCAGTCCTTACTGTTTCACCTCCTGAAACCGCAGCCGTAGGCGCGACCATTTCGGTTCCAGAAGTTTCTGGTTCCCCGGCCTCCGTGGCAGTCCATGCGGTTCCCGCGCGGCAGCAGGTTCACATGGGCCGCGCCGCGGCGGTGGGCGCAGGCATCAACTGGTTGACGCTGACGGTGTTCGCCGCCTTTCATCTGGGCGCGCTGGCGGCGCTATTCTTTTTCACCTGGCAGCGCCTGACGGTGATGGTGGTGCTGTACGCCGCGGCCATCAATGTCGGCATCGGCATGTGCTATCACCGCTTGCTGACGCATCGCGGCTACCAGGTCCCCAAGTGGCTGGAGTACGCAATGAGTGTCTGCGCCACGCTGTCGCTGGAGGGCGGACCGATCTTCTGGGTGGCCACCCATCGCGTGCATCACCAGCTCAGCGACCAGGAGGGCGACCCCCACACTCCCCGTGAGGGCGGATGGTGGGCGCATACTGGTTGGATTCTCTGGGGCAACGCGCTGCATGCGCAGACCGAGATTCTCAACCGCTATGTTCCCGACCTGGCCCGCGACCGCTTCTTCGTCTGGCTGAGCAAGTATCACTGGATTCCAATCACGGCAAGCGGCGTGGCGCTGTTTGCCGGCGGATGGCTCATGGGCGGCTGGACGAACGCAGTTGGAATGCTGCTATGGGGAGTCTTCCTGCGCGTGACCATCGGCCTGCACGCCACCTGGCTGGTGAACTCGGCCACCCACATGTGGGGCAACCGCCGTTTCGACACTCGCGACGACTCGCGCAACAACTGGTGGGTGGCTCTGCTGACCGGCGGCGAAGGCTGGCACAACAACCACCATGCGCATCCGGTCTCCGCGCGCCACGGCCTCGCCTGGTATGAGATCGATATCCACTACTGGGGCATCTGGCTGCTCTCCAAGATCGGCCTTGCGCGCAAGATTTGTGTAGCCAAATTCGACCGCGCAAACCCCAAACCGGCCGGGCTCTGATGCGACAGCGTCGATAGGGGATTTCGGAAGGGGCAGGGGCTTTAGCTCCCGGAAAGTCTGTCAACTTGCGGGACCTTCAGGCCCGGCTCGTTGCCACAATGCGATCCAGGCCGTATTTGGCTGCTTCGCCTACACCAACCGCGCTCCCGCCATCTTCTCCAGAATTGCCACCGGCGCCGACTCCGGCGTCACCATGGCCGCGGCTTCCACCAAAAACGTCTGTTCCAGCGCATACTGGCCGGCCAGCACGGCGTGCGGAACCGTCTCGGTGTAGACCATCCAGCTCGAACCCGGCGGAAATTGAACGTGCTCCTTCGCGCAACTGCGCTGGAACTCCGCATTCTCCTTCATTGCGTTGTGCAGCCGCATCATGAACTCATCGTAGGGTGTGCGCTTCCATTGCGGCATGAGCTTGGCCAGCCCGGTGGCCTGCGCCATCCGTTTCCCTGCTCGCTTCAACGCACCGTCCCGCCGGGGTACTGGCAACAGGCCTGGGACAAAGGCCCCCACCACGCGCGGAAACGGCGGGCCCACCACCCAGTCGCGGGTCCGGGTGGGATGGATGTTGTGGAAGAAGCGCAGAATCCGCCGCCCTCGCGTCGGCCGTGTGGGAAAGGCGTCGGTATGCAACAGATCGTTGCGCCGCCGCGCTGGCAAATCCCTGCTTTCCTCTTCGAGGGGGCGATAGCTGGCGTAGTCCAGGATCCATCGCTGTTCATAAGGCGCCAGAAACTGGGCCAGGAACCCGGCTACGCTGGCTGAGTAGCGCCGCATCACCGCGTGCAGTTGCTCCACCAGTCCGGGAGTGGCTGTCTTTGCATCGGCGCCGGTCAACTGGTCGCGGCTTGGTTTGTACGCGATGTTCTTGTGAAGTTTGCTGCCGGTTTGCTGCTGGCCGAGAAGAAAATGCAAATCCTCTGCCGGGATCGGGACTGGCGTTTGGGGGAAATAGAGGATATCGCCAGCCTCAAGCTGAGCGCACCATGTGCGAGCCGGATCCATCCCCGCAGTGGCGCCGTTTTTCAGCGCACTCTTGAGGTCTTCGAGGCGAATCGAACGCACGGGCATAAGCGGCTATCCCTTCCGCAGCCTGGCCCGCACCCAGAGCACGCCGAAGACAGGCAGCGCCACCACCAGCGCCAGCAGCCCGGCCGGAAAGCCGGCATAGAGATAACTGTCCGCGTAACTCACCGCGTGGTGGCCGATCAGATTCCATCCCAGCAGCGAAAAAATCGCGATGCAGGTGGTTGCGAAAAAGGTAAAAAAGGCCGCCGCAAAGGCCAGCAGCAGGCTGGTGAACAGTCCAAAGCCTTCCAGCGGGAAGCCCAGAAACCTTCCGCCGCCGGGGCGTTGCGTTTTTACCGATTCCGCCATCCTCATGGCCTCCGTCGTCTAGAATAACAACTTGATGTCGGCCAGCGCACAGATCGAACTTTGGCATGCGGAGAAGGTTGCCACGCAAGTAAAAGTGGCCCAGGCCGCCAACGGAATCCACTACGCCGCCTGGGGCGAGACCCGCGTCTCCGAATCCGATCTGGAGCGGCTGGTGGGCGGTGTGCCGGCCACTCTCTCCGCCGCGCTCTTGAACCGCGCCTATTACTTTGTTCCCCTGGCCATAGCCGACACCGGCGAAGTCATGATCGCTCCCGCCTACACCGTCGATCTGGGCGACCGCGCCATCTGCCACAGCAACGCGACCTTTGGCGCCACCGAGGCGGTTTTTCTTTCCACCCGGCTGGTGGAAGACCGCTTCGGCCTGGCCTTCGAGTTCTTCATCAACGTGGCCCACAACTTTGTCGACGCCGCCGGCGTTCCGGAGAGCTTTTCGTCGCTGGCCTGGTCGCAGGCCGAGGCCCAGGTCCACGGCGAAACCAGCCAGGACGCCTGGGAGACCCGCCGCCGCGCCCAGGACAGCCGGCCGCTGGATAGCCGGACGGGTCCCAGGAGCATCGACGAGCGCGCCCGCAGCGCTTACTACGAGTCGGCCTTCTCCGACGCGCTGGCGATTTATATGCTCTCGCTGGCCGTGGACTTCGACTATCACGACCTGCGCGAGCGCGACTACCCGCTCCTCGCCGCCCCGGCCCTCGCCGAGCGCCTGCGCCACGTCGCAAGCCTCTTCCCCGCCAACTCCGGCTACGACTTCCAGGTGCTCTACCGGCGCAAGGGGTAGATTCGACGATCACTTCCGGAAACGGCGTTTTTCAGTCCCGATCGGCCTTTTCGGCTCTTATCCCCTTCCAATAAGCGCAACAAATCTTGAACGGTCTTTCAATAAACTGTGTGGCTCATACCGGCACCTCTTTGCACAGGTCTGGTTCCAGGTGGTAGCGTGTTTCGTGATCTTGGCAAGTTCCCGCTGTAGAATGTCCGTGAGGCAAATGAGAAGCCGATGCCAAGTGCCAATCCGAAAATTGCCTTCACTCCGCAAGGGCGAGAAGTTGTACGTGCGCTCGCGAATTTGAATGATCAATACTCGTTTTTCCTTTTCCTTGAATACCAATTCAACGAGCAACTTCAAAATCTGGGTAATATTTCGCTTGAGGAATATACAAGCCGAGTGTTTAACCGAAACCCGTTCGGCCCGAGGATTCATGTGCGAATTGGCAAGCTACAGTCATTCGTGCAGGCAAATCGCGGCGTCAGTTTTGGAGCTTACCTATCGATTTCGTATGAAGTCGCTTCCTCTTTCTTCGACAAGGCATTTGATCTGCTGACAGAAACCAACATTGCAACATTAAGGATCCCTCGAAAAGGTCAAGAGGGCCCAGAAATGCATTATCGTCGGGCTCTCATTGCGAGCGGATATCCACTGCCCGAAAAACAAATAATCGATACGCTGACCTATATTCGTTTTCGCCGAAATGCAATTGTGCATTTCGGCGCAGCCCCGAAGGCAGCTTACCAGAACTTTGCTGCGGCAACAGGGCCAAGTCTCAACAGATATTGGAAGAACTCCAAGGTTCAAATCAACTTCACAAATCCGACGATTGGTGCGCCGTCTGAAAACGATACTCTCGACCAGATAAAACTTCTGCGCATCGTTACCCAAAAGTTCGATGCCCACCTTGCCTCGATTGTCGACATTGCTGGCCTAATAAGCACAATTTCCAACCGTCTTTTCGGAACTGAAAAGGTTCGGATGAATCTCAACATTCGCGATATACGTGCTCGCAAACTCCGGGCATCCCTGAAGCGTGAGTTTGGATTTTCTGGACTCAACGAGGCATTAGAGGCAGCAGTGAAGAATGTGGGTGTGAAGTAGTCATGGCGATTCGCAGGAGAGTATTGCAATGACCAAGCAGTTGTCCCTCGGCGACTTCAGAGCAGTTCGAGTAATCCTTGAACCTGACGATTTTGCACTCGGTAGTGACAAGCCTGACCCGCCACCTTCAGATCTCATCGCAGACAAGACATGGCACGGCATTATGGACCTGCCAGATGATGTCGCAATAAGGACCTCAGACCATCGCGGAAAGGTTCTCGGGGAGGTGTATTGGCTCTGGGGCCGGTGGATCGAGGCAACCGGTGAGACCGAGGACGCCCTATTTTCTCCGATGCTAGACGCGCACGATGATCTTCAGGCATCGTTGTTTGATTCGCTTCATGGCTATTATCGGACGGCATTCTCAGCGCTTAGGAACGTGATTGAGCTTATGACAATCGGAGCCTGCGGAGCACTCACCAGAACCCCGCTATACAAAGAATGGCGGAACGGAACAACCGAATTCAAGTTCGGAACTGCGTGCGATCTGCTGTCAAATGAGGCCTCTCTCGTCACATTCAATGAAGGGATGAAAGCCGCGGGACACCAGTCGTTATGGGATGCGAAGCGAGCGGAACTGCCGGGAGGATACAGCCGACGTCTGTACAGGAATATGTGTGACTTTTCCCATTCTCGCCCCGGTTTCACCGATGGCGATCTTCGGTGCAGCAACGGTCCAATATTTGTATCCAGCGTATTTTGGGATTGGTACCTTGCATACCTCCGAACAACTTCCCTCTGTTCGATCTTGATGTTTCTCGCTAGACCGAGCGGGGATCGATCTGCGTTTGCAGACCTCTTCACTGATGATCCCAACGTCCTTTCGCCCGACCTCTTGGAGGCCTTGAAATTAGTTAGTTCTTGCTGAGAGTGGGGCGCGGGAAGCTTCATACACAGGGTTTTATCTGGGCGATTACTCTGTCGTTACCAAAAACTCTTGATTTCTATTCGGACGGGTCGCCGGGTGCCACAGGTCTCGATTCTGAGACCTGGGATTAACTCGGAGGGAGCAGGAGCCTTCAGGCTCCTGGAATTAGACGCATTGGATTCACGCGGCCTTCAGGCCCGGGCCTAAAGGCCTTTGTTTTATGACGCTCGTTCAGGGGGCTGAAGCCCTCTGCTCCCTCCGGAAGAACAAGGATTGAAATGTCTCACGGAGTGAATTAATTGCATACCGGCTCAGCGCGCCAGTTTACGCGCTTTTCGCGTCGTACGCGATGCGCCCTTCGCTGATCGTCCAGCGGACCTTGCCTTGCATGGTCCAGCCGTCGAAGGGCGTGTTGCGGGACTTGGATTTGGTTTCCCGGGCGTTGTAGGTCCACTCGGCCTTGGGGTCGAAGACGACTACGTCGGCGAAACTGCCCACGGTGAGCGTGCCGCGGCCCTTCAATCCGAGCAGCGCTGCGGGTTGGGCGCTCAGCAGGCTCAGGACGCGTCCCAGCGGCATCTTCCACTCCGTGTGCAGCCAGCGCAGGCAGAGGCCCAGAGCGGTCTCCAGGCCGGTAATGCCGTTAGGGGCGTTCTCGAACTCCACTTCCTTCTCGTGCACGGCGTGGGGCGCGTGATCGGTGGCGATGGAGTCCACCACGCCGTCGAGGAGGGCCTCGATCATGGCGTCGCGGTCGGCTGCCGAGCGCAGCGGCGGATTCATCTTGGTATTGGTGTTGTAGAAGCCCACGTGCTCTTCGGTGAGCAGGAAGTGGTGCGGCGTCACCTCGCAGGTGACGCGCAGCCCGTTGCGGCGGGCCTGGCGCACGGCGGCCATGGCAGCGGCCGTCGAAGTGTGGGCCACGTGCAGGTGGGCGCGGACGTCGCGCAGTTCGGACACCAGGCGGATGTCGCGCTCCACCATGCCGGATTCGGCCTCCGGCGGCATGCCGCGCAGGCCCAGCTTGAAGGACACCGGCCCCAGATTCATGCTGGCGTTCCCTCCGGCGCCTTGCATGAGCCGCGTGTCCTCGGCGTGCTGGATGACGCTCAGCCCCACGCGCGCGGCCGCGGCCAGGGTTTCGCGCATCACGCTGTCCTTCAGGATGGGTTGGCCGTCGTCGCTCACGGCCACTGCGCCGGCGGACTTGAGCGCGGCATAGTCGTTCACCGTTTCACCTTTAGACCCGCGCGTTGCGGCGGCCACCGGGAAGACGCGTATCGCTGCGCCACGCTCGGGCTCCTGCATCCAGCGCGTAATCTCCGGCGAGTCGTTGACCGGGACAGTGTTCGGCATCGCCGCAACGGAGGTAAAACCGCCCACGGCGGCAGCCGCCGTACCGCTGGCGATGGTCTCCTTGTAGCCCTGGCCGGGCTCGCGGAGATGAACGTGCATGTCGATCAGCCCCGGCGCGACGATCAAGCCGCTCGCGTCCAGGACTTCAGCGCCGTTGGCCTGCTTCAGCTTGCCCGGAGCGGCGATCTCGGCCACCCGGCCGTCCTTGAGGAGAATGTCCTTGAGAAGATCGACGCCGGCCGCCGGATCGACGAGATGGCCACCGCGAATCACCAGTGCCGTCATGCGCGGCCTCCTTGGTTAGCCTTCGCGGTCAGCGCCCGCTCCACCACTGCCATGCGGATGGCTACGCCGTTCTTGACCTGTTCGAGAATCACCGACTGCGGGCCGTCGGCCACGCCGGCCGTTACCTCCAGGCCGCGGATGATGGGTCCCGGATGCAGGACGATTGCCGATGGCGCGTGCGCGGCCAGCCGCGGGCCGGTGAGCTGGTAGTTGGCCTTGTACTCTTCCAGGTCCAGTTGCTGGCCGGCCAGCCGCTCGGCCTGAATGCGCAGCATCATCACCGCCTGGGACTGGCGGAGCGCCGCATCGAAGTCGCGCTCGATGGCGATTCCGGGGTCCCCGGTGACGGGTCCTTGTCGCTGGGGTGGGATGCCGGGTCCGGCCTGGGCTGCCAGCTCCGGCAGCAGCTCTTTCGGTCCGCAGAGCAGCACGCGCGCGCCCAGCCGGGGCAGCAGCAGCATGTTGGAGCGGGCCACGCGGCTGTGCAGAATGTCGCCCACGATGCTGACGGTGACGCCGGCCAGGGTTTCGGCGGTGACGGTCTCAACGCCGGGCCGCATGTGGGCCAGAATGGTGCGCAGATCCAGCAGCGCCTGGGTGGGATGCTCGTGCATGCCATCGCCGGCGTTGAGCACCGGCAGGCGGGTCTCGGCCTCCAGCAGCCAGGGCGCGCCGGAGAAGTTGCTGCGCACTATGATGGTCTCGGCGCCCAGGGCCCGCAGCGTCAGGCCGGTGTCTTTCAGCGACTCGCCCTTCTCGATGCTCGAGGAGAGGCTGGAAACCAGCGTGGTATCCGCGCCCAACCCCTTGGCGGCCAGCTCAAAGCTGGTGCGGGTGCGCGTGGAGGACTCGTAGAACAGCAGCGCCACGCGGCGCTTGGCCAGAATGCGATCCCGGACCAGCGGGTCTAGATTCTCAAGAGCCGTGGCTCGGGTGAGGATATGGCTCAAGCCGTCCAGACTCAGGTCCGATGCCGAGAGCAGCGATCCGGGATGGTAGGGGAACGGCAAGGCGGCGACAGGCGGCAGATGAAGCAGGCGGCGGGCTTTGGCAGCGGTCGGGCTCATGATGTCTCAGCCTCTGGCTCCTAGCCTCCAGCTAGAAGCTTCGTTTCTTCCTTAATCCAGGCGCTCGACCAGCAGCACCTGGTCTTCGTTGTCTACCTCGTGAAACTTCACTTCAATGATCTCGCGGCTGCTGGTGGGCACACGTTTGCCGATGTACGTGGCCTCGATGGGCAGTTCGCGATGGCCGCGGTCAATGAGCACGGCCAGTTGCACGCGGCGCGGACGGCCGTGGTCGAAGAGCGCGTCGAGCGCGGCGCGAATGGTGCGGCCGGTGTAAAGCACGTCGTCGCAGATCACGATGTCGCGGCCTTCCACATCGAAGCCGATGGCTCCCGGCGTCACCACCGGGCGCACGCCCGCCGTGGAGAGATCGTCGCGGTAAAACTGAATGTCGAGCACTCCGGTATCCACAGGACGCTTCTCAATGGTCGAGATCAGTTTGCCCAGCCTTTGCGCCAGGGGAACGCCGCGGCGCTTGATGCCCACCAGGGCCAGGTTCTCGCTCCCGTCGCTCTTTTCCACGATTTCGTGGGCCAGGCGAACCAGGGTTCGCTCAATCTCCGAGGCGGACATAAGCCGCCCCTTCTCGCGCAGGTTGCTCTTGCTTTCCGATTCGCTCATGTTCGTTGCTCTTGCCGGATGATACGAGGGATTGGCGTTTCAGGGCAAGTTGTGGAAACGCGGGCGCCCACATCCCAGCCCTGCGCCTTACTGATCCGGCCCCAAAATATTGCCACCGTGCCCCATCCTTTTCCGCGTTTTTTAGGGATAAGGGTGGGAGAGACCGCCACGATTTAGGGGTCGGATCAATAGCAGGGCAGGGGATTGGAGTGCGCCAGACGCTCCGCGCCAGACCCAATTGGCCCCATAATATAGAGGCGGGCCCGGATGGCGAAATTGGCAGACGCAGCGGACTTAAAATCCGCAGACCTTTACCGGTCGTGGGGGTTCAAGTCCCCCTCTGGGCACCATAGAAGCAGAAAGTTGCGAAACGTATCTACCAGCCAGCCAAAGGGGTTCATGCCTCGAGGTAGCCAATTATGTAGTCAACAGGTCGTACAAGATTGGGTGCCTGGGTAAAGCGTCATGCCCAGAACACGGAACGAGAAAAAGCATAGAGGAGTATTCGAGAGATAACGGAAGCAACGTCTGGTGGGTGCGCTTTGTGAGCGGTGATGGCAAGCGCAACGCAATGTGCATCGGGTCGTTCAGTGATGCGGCGAATGCCTGGCCGTCAATGCGAAACTTCGTCACTTGCGGGCACCTTACTCCCCGCCGTTTTGTCCCCTGCCGTGGGGCGGTCACGCTCCGTTTTCAGAAATTCGAGGACCAACTCGATGTGCGCTTCCTGCGCCGTCAGAATCTCGCGAATGGACGTAGGGAGGTAGGTCCCCATGGCTTTGCTGTAGACATCGGTGACGGCGCCTTCCCCCTGCTCGGCCGTGACCAGCAGCGTGTGATCGCCGCCTATGAACCTGGACTTAATGCGGGCCCATGTGCGGTGAAGGGTCGCTGCCGCGCTACCCTTCTGCCGGAATGTGCTTACGCCTCGCTGGCGGAGGGCGGTCTCCAGTTCGTCGATAAATTGCGCGCGCAGCAGTGACTCAGCGAAGAAATATCGCTTGAGGGTTTGATTCTGAACCCTTTCGCCCACGGTGGCTAGCCCATCCTGGCTATCGATCAGGATTTCAATCACGCACTGCACTGCGGTATCGGACCGCAGCGGTTCTCGCATCAGTTGAGACACGATGCACCTCCGGGAGAAGAACCAAAGCCCGTTATGCCCCGAATACTTAAGGCCTCTAACGATGGTCGGCGAGTTGTGTGGATGGGCTGGCGCGCCCTTC